>CAIXZI010000233.1 GCA_903923915.1 uncultured Bacteroidota bacterium | reverse complement strand
TTTTCCATCACCATTAAAATCTGCACTGGTAATTGAAAAAGGATAAGTACCTACCGTAAAATTTGTAGCTGTTCCAAAACTTCCACTGCCTGTTCCAAGCAAAACAGATATATCGTTTGCATTAGAATTAGTAATTGCCAAATCGAGTTTACCATCTCCGTTAAAATCAGCGCTACAAACTGAACTTGGAGAAGAACCCGCGGTATAATTTGTAGATGTAAAACACACCTGTCCGTTTACTTGTTTAATACAAACAAATAAAATAATAAATAGTAATTTCTTCATGAGTTTTAATTTAGCTTACTAAATTAAAACAATTCTGCTAAAAATCTATTTGCAATTTTATTTAGTAAAGATTTCTCAGTAGTGCCTTCTTCGAAATGACATCAAGCCAAACAAAAAAGCCGCTTCATATCTGAAGCGGCTTTTTTGTTTAGTTTAATTGCTATTTATTACTCAGCACTTGGTGCTTCAGTAGTTGTATCTGTTGCAGGGGCATCTGTACCATCAGTTGGTGTTACAGGTGTTTCTCCTTCAGCAGTTTCTTCTACTTCATCTTCGTGGTCAACTTTGGTTACGGCTGCAATAGCATCGGTATCGTCAATATTAATTAAACGTACACCTTGTGTTGCACGGCCCATAACACGTAGTTTTTCAACCGCCATGCGTATGGTAATACCTTCTTTGGTAATGATCATTAAATCATTAGCATCGGTAACGGTTTTAATAGCAATTAGGTTTCCGGTTTTTTCGGTTACGTTAATTGTTTTTACACCTTTACCACCACGGTTAGTTATACGGTATTCATCAATGTCGCTACGTTTACCGTATCCTTTTTCAGATACCACAAGCACGTTAGCACTCATATCATTAATACATATCATACCAACAACCTCGTTGTTACCACCTTCTTCATCGTTCAAATCAATACCTCTAACACCCGAAGCATTTCTGCCCATAGGGCGAACTTTGGCTTCGTTAAAGCGACAAACTTTACCAAGCTTGGTGGCTATCATAATTTCATTAGTACCGTTAGTTAAAGCAGCTTCTAATAATTGATCGCCTTCTCTGATGGTAATGGCATTGATACCATTTGCACGCGGACGAGAATAAGCTTCAACCGTTGTTTTTTTAATTACACCGTTTTTGGTACAAAGTATAATGTGGTTGTTTTTAATAAACTCTTCGTCTTCTAACGATTTGATATTGATGTATGCTTTTACTTTATCATCGGTAGGTATGCTTAATAAATTTTGAATAGCACGTCCTTTAGATGTTTTGTTTCCTTCCGGAATTTCATACACTTTTAACCAGAAGCAGCGTCCTTGTTCGGTAAACAACAACAAATAAGGGTGTGTTGATGCAATAAACATGTGCTCGATAAAATCTTCATCGCGAGTTGCAGAGCCACGAGAACCTCGTCCGCCACGGCGTTGAGCTTTATACTCATCTAATGTAGTACGCTTAATATAACCTAAATGAGAAATAGTAATAATTACATTCTCATCAGCAATCATATCTTCCATTCTGATATCGTCGCCGCTGTAAACTATCTCCGTTTTACGCTCATCACCATATTTTTCTTTAACCTCAATTAATTCATCTTTTACAATTTTCATACGAAGACCTGCATCGGATAAAATATTTTTCAGGTAATCAATATGCTTCATTAACTCGGCATACTCTTCTTTTAATTTATCAATTTCGAGTCCGGTAAGCGCACGTAAACGCATATCCAATATAGCACGGGCCTGAATTTCTGATAACTTGAAGCTGCTCATTAATTCCTCACGAGCCAAATCAGGGCTTTCGCTTTCGCGAATAATTTTAATTACGGCATCAATATTATTGATAGCAATTACTAAACCTTCTAAAATATGAGCACGTTTTTCTGCTTGCGCTAAATCGTATTTAGTACGACGAATAACCACTTCGTGCCTGAATTCCACAAAGTGATGAATCATATCTTTTAGATTCAGCATCATTGGGCGACCGGCAACTAAAGCAATGTTATTTACTGAAAACGAAGTTTGCAGCGAAGAATATTTATACAAATTATTCAATACCACATTTGATAAAGCATCGCGTTTTAAATCGTAAACAATACGCATACCATCACGATCACTTTCATCGCGAATACCGGAGATACCTTCTATTTTCTTTTCTTCGCAAAGTTCCCACTGGCGTTTAATCATTTCAGCTTTGTTTAGCTGATACGGAATTTCGTTTACAACAATACGCTCGCGGTCTTTATGATTTTCTATAACCGCTTTGGCACGCATAACAATACGTCCACGACCGGTTTCTAAAGCATCTTTAACTCCGCTGTATCCGTAAATAATACCACCTGTTGGAAAATCAGGGGCTTTTACATGCTGCATTAAACCTGCTACATCAATATCATTGTTCTCAATATAAGCGCAGCAAGCATTAATAATTTCGGTTAAGTTGTGAGGCGCCATGTTAGTTGCCATACCCACCGCAATACCCGATGCACCGTTAATTAATAAGTTTGGAATACGGGAAGGAAGCACAGTAGGCTCCGTTAACGAATCATCAAAATTCGGACGGAAATCAACGGTATCTTTTTCAATATCGTTTAGCATCTCTTCGGCAATCTTTTTCAAGCGAGCCTCAGTATAACGCATAGCAGCAGGTGGATCGCCATCTACCGATCCGTAGTTACCTTGTCCGTCTACCAAAGGATAACGCAAGCTCCAATCCTGAGCCATACGCACCATAGTATCATAAACAGAAGTATCTCCATGCGGGTGATACTTACCTAAAACCTCTCCCACAATACGAGCCGATTTTTTATACGGACGATTGTGCATAACACCCAACTCAAGCATACCATACAATACACGACGATGTACAGGTTTTAAACCATCTCTTACATCAGGTAAAGCACGTGATACAATAACCGACATCGAATAATCGATGTAGGCCGTTTTCATTTCATCTTCAATGTTAATTGGGATAATTTTTTCTCCGTCTGCCATAGTTCAATTTTATATTTTTTATTTGTCGAATTGTAGATTTAGTCAGTTTTTAGATCATTTTGTCAGGTCGACAATAAATCTAAAAATTACTCGTTCTATCAATCACTAATTTGTTTTAATAGAGGTGTGAAAGTACCGAAAACCAAAGGAAAAACAGCACATACTTATTAACATTTTTTGTGTTGAAAAATACCTGTAAAACACCAGTTTTAACAGCTTTTGAAGATTACTTTTGAAAATGGCACAAAATCTGTAACTTAGTATCAACTAACAAATAAATTTATGGAAGCAAAATTTTCGCCCCGTGTAAAAGAAGTGATCAATCACAGTAGAGAAGAAGCACTACGTTTGGGGCATGATTATATTGGACTTGAGCATTTAATGCTTGGCATGATTAGAGATGGAGAAGGGCTTGGTTTAAAGCTGTTAAAAAACATGAACGTTAACACAGCCGAGTTGCGTAAAAGTATAGAGCAATCTATATCTGTACCAACACGTAAAGTAAGTAACCTGGCAAACATCCCTTTATTAAAACAAGCCGAACGTGCTTTAAAGCTAACCTATTTAGAAGCAAAAGTTTTTAATGCTACTGAAATTGGTACCGAGCATTTATTGCTTTGCATTTTAAAAGACAATGATAACGTAGCAACAAAATCGTTGATGCGTTTTGGTGTTGATTATGATGCTTGCAAAGCAGAGCTTGATGAGTATTTAAAAAACCCAACTAAAATGGAAGGCCCAACCCCATCAGACGATGATGACGATGCAGCCGATGCCGGATTTGGAGGCGCAGGCGGTGGTGCAGGTGCGCAACAAAAGAAAGGCGATAGCAAAAGTAAAACGCCTGTGTTAGATAATTTCGGAAGAGATTTAACTAAGATGGCTGAAGATGGTAAGCTTGACCCAATTGTTGGCCGTGAAAAAGAAATTGAACGTGTATCTCAAATTTTATCTCGTCGTAAAAAGAACAACCCTATTTTAATTGGTGAGCCGGGTGTGGGTAAATCTGCCATTGCAGAAGGTTTGGCATTGCGCATTGTACAACGCAAAGTATCGCGTGTGTTATTTGGTAAACGCGTTGTTACCTTAGATTTAGCTTCGTTGGTTGCCGGTACAAAATACCGCGGTCAGTTTGAAGAGCGAATGAAAGCGGTGATGAACGAACTTGAAAAATCGCAAGATGTTATTTTATTTATTGATGAGATACATACTATAATAGGTGCAGGTGGTGCAAGCGGAAGTTTAGATGCCAGCAACATGTTTAAACCGGCTTTAGCGCGCGGTGAGATACAATGTATTGGTGCAACAACCTTAGATGAGTATCGTCAGTATATTGAAAAAGATGGTGCTTTAGAGCGTCGTTTTCAAAAAGTATTGATTGAGCCGGCTACGGTTGAAGAAAGTA
>CAIXZI010000232.1 GCA_903923915.1 uncultured Bacteroidota bacterium | reverse complement strand
TTGTATTATTAAAAAGGCTTGGGATGCTATTATCTACCAATCCAATCACCAGATCACAGTTGCAATCAGAAGTTGTTAATAATACGCCCCCATCAAAAATTTTATGAGCTCCTGGCTTAGTAGAAGTAAAATCTACATTGTTAGTATAATGTTTAAAATAGCAATCTAAAAAATAAGCGTCTACATTAATTTGACCAATATTGGTTAAAGCATAACTTTTATTTGCTACGCATCCCTGTTGATTTGATAACCCAAATGTTGAGACAGAACTTGTTGAATACTTCACGTTCTGTATATAGGCATTTAAATAGTATGGGTAACTTCCATTAGTATCAGTTGATTTACTGCATGCCGCTAATCCGAAACAAAATAGTAAATAACCTAATAAATATTTTTTCATACTGAAAAAGCTAATTTTATATAATTTAAATTACAAGATATCCCAATCATTTCTTAAAAGTCAAAACACTTCCCCCAAATTTACATAAAAACCACTACTGCCATTCCCAAATCCATAATCCAGACAAAGATTTGTGCCAGACTTTTTGTTTAGTTTTACTCTCAATCCAGCACCATATCCTGGTAATAAAGAGTTATAAGGTTTTAGATTTCCGGAAAAATTTTCAACATTAAAAAATACAACACCACCTAGTAGCCCATTTTTAGAAATACCATACCTATACTCAGTCTCGAAATAAGTCATTTGTTTTCCTCTAAACCTGCTTTGTACATAACCCCTTCCGGTATTATATTGATCATCCCAACCCGTGCTGGGCAATAATAAATAGTTTGGATCACCAGCAGGTGTTAACCAGTTAAAACTCCATAAGGCAAGAGTATTTTTTGAACCCTTTGGGAAATTAATATACTCCCTTGCATCAATCAAAAGCGAAGCCCATTCTATATCGCTTCCTAATTCTTGAAAATTTTGCCTGAGAACTATATTTAAAAAATGCCCTTTTAACGGATTAATCTGATTTGTTCTTGAATCGTACAATAGTTTGAATGCAGGGCCACTAGCTGTTTCTGTTTTCCCAAATTCTTTTTGTATAAATACATTAATTTGTCTTGTTTGTGGATCAATTACTTTAATATTCCAGAAATGATCATAATAAAAACCAATCCCTGCGTACAAATCACTGGTAATTCTTCTTAAAATGGTTTCATGTAATTTGATCTGGCTAAAATCTATAGTATGGTTTTGATTGGGGTCAGTTGGCCCACCTAATCCAAAAATATCTGAAGGATAGGAGATGTATCTGTTGTCTGATATAAAATTATAACCCCCGCCCTTTGACCATATATCAGCGTATAAGGGAAATATGATTTGATTGTACTGTGAGTAGGTTACACTTGTTGAAATAGTTGAAATCTTTGCATCCGGACCCTTATCAGTATAATACCCAATATTTGCGCTGATTAGGCCGGCAAAACCTGTTTGCAAAGTATACCCTGCCGCAGGCAAAACGGTTAAAAAATATCTCTGTTTTTTGGACTTTTCAGATAGAGAATCATTTTTGGCAATGTTTTTTTTCCTGCTAAACACATCTTTCAAATCTTTTTCAACAATAATGGAATCTTTTCTTTTCGAAATAATTTGTGACGAGTCCCTTTGTGAAAATGAATGAATGCTTATAAGCAAAAACATAATCACTAAAGACCTTGCCAAAATATTCATACAGGAGCTTTTAAGCAAATTAGTTTTTTT
>CAIXZI010000231.1 GCA_903923915.1 uncultured Bacteroidota bacterium | reverse complement strand
TTTGCCATTTTTAATAGGGTTTAAATTTATTATATTTCAAATATATAAAATCTTCTTATAGTAAGAGAATTATATTTACTACACCTATGTTCAAAACTTAGTTTTTATATTTAATAAAGGTTATAAATAATAACTCGCATTTCATTAAGAAAATAGCTTTTACGTGCAAGCAAACTAATTATAAACCCTTCTATCGACAAACATATACATCAAAACAAACTGTCATTATTTACTATTCGTCTAAAATCCATAAAATGTATGGGCTTTATGCAGGTTAATTGCAATATTGCATTTTATTTATATTTGTGCAGTAATTAAATCAAACATGACAAAAAAAGCAACATCTCTTTTTCTAAGTAGTTTTGTACTAATTAGTATTTTATTTACATCTTGTAAATCAGGTAAAAAAGATCTCGAAGAATTAAACTGGGCAAATTTTGAATGGGCCGGAGATTCGCTTGGCAATAAGTATTTTGATAAAGTTGCCATGTTTATACCGGTAAACTTTAAAGGCGTTCCGCATAATTTTTTAGCCCAGTTAGATTTAGGGTCTGATATCTCTATTGTTTACGTAAATTCATTTAAAGCTTATTTATCAACTTATCCGGAGTTTGGTAGAAAATTAGATACTATTCTTTCTGAGGTTGCTATAGGAAAAGAAAACCAAGGCGAGATAAAAGATATTGAATTATCATTAGATAGTTTTTTAACGCAGCTTAAAAGTGTTGTTTACTATAAAAAATTTGGGGGCGAAATTCCGGCAGATTCTATCTCAAGTTTAACAAAAAAACATATTGGCATTATAGGCGCAGATATAGTAAAAAACAAAGTATTGCTTATCGATTATAAAAACAACCGCATTGCCATTGTAGATTCTTTAAATCCAAAGCAAACAGACAAGTTTAATTTTTTAGACTGCAAAATTACCAATGGGAGAATAAAACTGCCTTTACAAATTAACGGCACAACACAATGGTATATGTTTGAAACAGGCTCCAGTATTTTTCCTTTAGTTACTGATGAAAATAACTGGAAAAATATTTGCGATGTATCAAAAAAAGAAACCATAAAAATTTCATCTAAAGAAAAAGCATACGATATATTAGGCGCAGAAATAAATAAAGATGTTTTTTTTGGAAAAGAAAAACTACTAAAAATGAAAGCTTACGTTATGCCTTTAAATTTAAATGGCTATACCGAAATGTTTAAGCAAGAAGAAGTTAAAGGAACAATTGGCAATGCCTATTTTTTTAATACTGTAATTGCTATTGATTTTAAACAATCAAAATTTGGTGTTTTAAAACCTAATTAATCTTGCTTTTAAATGCAGAAAAATGGTCATTTTAACCCATTTTATTAAAAATTTACCATCTTTACCGTATGAAGAAATGGGTGCTGCTATTGTTTATTTCGCAAATTGCTTTTTCACAAAAAACGTACTTTCAGCAACAAGTTGATTATACTATTAACGTAAAATTAAACGATGTAAAACACACATTAAGTGCTACAGAAAGTATTGTATATCAAAACAATTCGCCCGATGATTTAGATTTTATTTATTTTCATTTATGGCCTAATGCGTATAAAGACAACTCTACTGCACTTGCCAAGCAACTTTTACAACAAGGCCATCGTGTTTTTTATTTTGCTAAAGATCAGGATAAAGGTTATATAGATAGTCTTGATTTTAAAGCAGATAATACGTCCTTAAAAATTGAATACGATAAAGAAAACCACGATATATGTAAGGTTTATTTACCCTATACATTAAAGTCTGGAGCGAGCATAAACATAACAACTCCTTTTAGAGTTAAAATTCCTTCGGCTGCTTTTTCTCGTTTAGGGCATGATAATCAAGCTTATTATATTTCTCAATGGTATCCAAAACCTGCCGTGTATGATGCTAATGGCTGGAACCAAATGCCTTATCTAGACCAAGGCGAATTTTATTCGGAATTTGGAAGTTTTGATGTAAGCATAACACTTCCTAAAAATTATGTATTGGCGGCAACAGGCGATAGATATGATAACGAAGAAGAAGAAAAATTTTTATTACAAAAAATTATAGCTACTGAAAAGAAAATAAAACTACTTGATTCAGCTTCCTTTAAAAAGGATATGTCATTTCCAAAATCGGATACTGTTTTAAAAACCGTTCGTTTTAAACAAGATAACGTGCACGATTTTGCTTGGTTTGCTGATAAGCGTTACAACGTATTACGTGGCGAAATGGTTTTACCACACACAAAAACAAGTGTAAATACCTGGGCAATTTTTACCGACGCTAATATAGATTTATGGAAAGATGCCATTGAATATGTTAGTGATGCTACTTATTATTACTCATTATGGAACGGCGATTATGCTTATAATAATGTAACAGCTGTTGATGGAACCATTGCTGCTGGCGGAGGTATGGAGTACCCGAATATTACTATTATTGGAGAAGCAGCCACAGCCTTTGAATTAGATGTGGTAATAACACATGAAGTAGGGCATAATTGGTTTTACGGCATGTTAGGTAGTAATGAGCGTAAAAACGTATGGATGGATGAAGGTATAAATTCATTTAATGAAATGCGTTATGTGCAAAAAAAATACCCAAATGCCACGCTGGCAACCCTTTGGGGCAGAGACAGCACGTTTAGCTTGTTGCACATGAATAAATATAAGCAAGCACACTCCTATTATTGGGAGTATGCTTCGAGAGCAAAACAAGGCGATGATCAACCCTGTTCTTTACCCTCAGATAAATTTACAAGCATTAATTATGCATCAATAGCTTACGGTAAAACAGCCATACTTTTTAATTACTTAATGAATTACATGGGCGAAAACGATTTTGATATAGCCATGCAATTTTATTTTAATCAAACTAAATTTAAACATCCTAAACCTGCTGATTTACGTAAAACACTTGAATACTATAGTGAAAAAAACTTAAGTTGGTTTTTTGATGATTTAATTTCTACCACTAAAAAATTAGATTACAAAGTTTCTTCGGTTAAAAAAGAAGAAGACGGTTCTTATTCTATTAAAGTAAAAAATACAGGAAAAATTAATGGTCCCGTTGCTTTATATGGTCTAAACAAAAAAGATTTGGTTGGTATGGTCTGGTATGATGGTTTTGAAGGCTCTAAAACATTACTTTTTCCACCATCTGAAATTACTTCATTTAAGATAGATTATAATGAGGTAATGCCTGATATTAATAGAAAAAATAATACAATAAGAACACACGGACTATTTAAAAAGACAGGGCCTCTAAAACCCGAGTTTATTGCTGCATTAGATAACCCATACAAAACACAATTATTTTATAGCCCTATTATGGGGTATAATTTATACAATGGTTATATGCTGGGTCTGGCTTATTACAACCATGTCTTTTTTGAGAAAAAAGTTGAAACAGAATTGGCTCCTATGTATGCCTTCGGCAATAAAAATATTACAGGCATTGCCAATGCAAAATTTAATATCCATCCTAAGGGTTTATTTAGCAGCATAAACATTGGTGTAAAAACACAACGATTTGCTTACGAGCAAAATGTGTTTACTAATAACTATAACAAAATAGCACCCTATATAAATTTAGATTTTAAAAAGAAACAAGCTACCTCAGCCTTTCAACATAGAGTTACCTACCGTTATGTTTTTATACAACAACAATTTACTAATTATAGCGTACAAGGAGATTGGAGTCCTTTACCATTCATTCCTCAAGTTTACCAAGATTCTCGAACTTACAGAGTACATGATTTACTATATCAGTTTTCAAACAGTAGTGCCCTATACCCTACTCTACTTAAAGTAAATGCGCAAGCCAATGCCGATATGCAAAAAGTTTCAGTTACGCTTACTCAAAAATTATTTGTTAGTAAAACTCATTTCTTTGAAATACGTGCTTTTGCGGGAAAGATGTTCTACCAAAACCAAAATTCTTCTATTGATTATCGTTTTAGATTAAGTGGTTGGCGCGGAGATAAAGATTATATGTATGATTATTTATACCTAGGAAGAAGTGAATCTGCGGGGCTTGCTACAGGACAATTTGTAGAAACAGATGGTGCTTTTAAAGTTTATACCTCACTGGGGCAAACAGATAATTGGTTGGCTTCAGTAAATATAAAAAGTCCTAAAATATTTAAGCTGCCATTGCTTTTATATGCTGATATTGGTGCATGTGCATCAAACGGAATACCTAACCAAAATCTTTTTTATAACGTAGGCATAGATATTGTTATAGCGCGTGATATATGCGAAGTGTTTATACCTATTGCTGTTAGTCAAAATATACTGGATAATAATACACTTAACGGTGTAAAGAATGGTGTGTTCCAACAAATACGTTTTGTATTAAATCTTAATAAAATAAATCCTTTCGGATTAATAAAGCAGGCGGTTAGTTTTTAGCATTATATGCAATTGCTGCCTTGCGCACGCTGCCATGTTTTAATAATAAAACCTCAGCACTTGCATACTCTATATTCAAATCTTTCATTAACATATTGGTGCCACGCTTAACCAGTTTATTATTGCTAAGCTGCATATCAACCATTTTATTGCCTTTAACTCTACCCAACTTAATCATAACCGAAGTAGAAATCATGTTAAGCGTAAGCTTTTGTGCTGTGCCGGCTTTCATGCGTGTGCTACCCGTAACAAACTCGGCACCACTTATAACCTCAACCGGGTACTTAGCTGTTTTAGCCAACACGCTATTTGCATTGCAAACAATACAACCTGTTGCAATTTTTTTTGCATTACAAGCTTTTAAAGCTCCAATAACATAGGGTGTACTTCCCGATGCAGCAATACCAACTACTACATCTTTGCTCGAAATTTTATACGCTTGTAAATCTTTCCAGCCATGGTTTTCATCATCTTCGGCAAACTCAACAGCCTTGCGTATAGCGGTATCTCCGCCTGCAATAATACCAACAACTATACCCTGTTCAATGCCATAAGTTGGTGGACATTCTGATGCATCAACAATACCTAAACGACCGCTGGTACCAGCGCCCATATAAAATAAGCGTCCGCCTTTTTTCATTTGGGTAACAATAACCTTTACTAATTTTTCTATTTGTGGAATGGCTTTTTCAACAGCCAAAGGAACTGTTTTATCTTCTTTATTAATATTTTTAAGAAGTTCGGCAACATTCATCTTTTCCAGATGGTTGTACTTCGAATCGCTTTCGGTAGTTTTAGCCATTTGTTGAGTTTTGAGTTATAGAATTATTGATTAAATGTATTATTCTATAATTCTTCGAATCTATAAATCTAAATTGTTAGGCTGCCATTAAAGTACCTAAATTTGCCTTAGAAAGTTTTTGATTGGCATAATCTAGTGTTACCAAAAATGTTTTTGGCGGATTTTTTTGCGAAGGAATTTCATACATTAAATCTAACATGATGGCCTCGCAAATACCACGCAAACCACGTGCTCCAAGCTTATATTCAAGTGCTTTACCAACAATTAAATCATATACGGCCTCATCAAAATCTAATTCAATTTCATCCATTCTAAATAAACTTTGATATTGTTTTACCAACGCATTTTTAGGTTCGGTTAAAATACGACGCAATGTTTTTGCATCTAAAGAACTCATGTATGTTGTAATTGGTAAACGCCCAATCAACTCAGGAATTAAACCAAATGTTTTTAAATCTTGCGGAAGAATGTATTGCAACATATTGCCTCTGTCAACTTCACTTGCATTAACCGAAGAGCTAAAACCAATAGCCTGTGTGTTTAACCTGCGGGCAATAATTTTTTCAATGCCATCAAAAGCGCCACCGCAAATAAATAGTATGTTTTTAGTATTTACCTGAATCATTTTTTGCTCCGGATGTTTTCGCCCGCCTTGGGGGGGCACGTTAACAATTGAGCCTTCTAACAATTTTAATAAACCTTGTTGTACGCCTTCGCCAGATACATCGCGCGTAATAGAAGCATTGTCTCCCTTACGGGCAATTTTATCCATTTCATCAATAAACACAATGCCACGCTCGGTTGATGGCACATCAAAGTTAGCCGCTTGTAATAAACGACTTAATACACTCTCAACATCTTCGCCCACATAACCTGCTTCGGTAAGCACGGTGGCATCTGCAATACAAAAAGGCACATTCAATAATTTAGCAATGGTACGAGCCATTAAGGTTTTACCTGTACCGGTTTCACCAACCAAAATAATGTTAGATTTTTCTATTTCAATTTCTTCTTTATCAATTATGTGGTTAGGATTTGAAATACGTTTAAAGTGGTTGTAAACCGCCACACTCATTACTTTTTTAGCTTGGTCTTGCCCAATAATATATTCATCCAAATACTTTTTAATAGCATCGGGTTTTAACATGGTAAGGGTTTCTTTGGCGCTTTCTTTTTGAGATTGCTCGCTTTCGGCAGAAACAGACCCATGCCCCAAGCTGAAGATCTGATATCCACCAGAGTCTGTAAACAGG
>CAIXZI010000230.1 GCA_903923915.1 uncultured Bacteroidota bacterium | reverse complement strand
TAGATAGAAAAGGATTTATAGAGCATTTTCCAAACATCTATAACAAATGCATGAGTTTGGATATTGATCCTTTTAAAGTGATGATACCGGTTGTACCTGCTGCACATTATTTGTGCGGAGGAATTATTGTTGACATTAACTCGCAATCAACCATACAAAATTTATATGCCGTTGGCGAGTGCGCTCGTACCGGCTTACATGGCGCAAATCGTTTGGCAAGTAATTCGTTATTGGAAGCGGTAGTATATGCACATAATGCTTCTATTGATGCCATAAAAAAAGTAACCGCTGTTTCGTTTAAAGAAAACATTCCTAACTGGAATGCAGAAGGAACTGAGCATCCGGAAGAAATGGTTTTAATTACACAGAGTTTAAAAGAGGTACAACAAATAATGAGTAATTATGTTGGCATAGTTCGCTCCGAATTGCGCTTACAGCGCGCTTTTGATCGACTTGAAATTATATATAAAGAAAACGAAGCCTTGTATGATCAAACAACTGTTTCGCCAAAATTATGTGAGTTACGAAACCTTATTTGTATTGGCTATTTAATTATTAAACATGCCAGGCTTCGCAAAGAGAGTGTTGGTCTGCATTATATGCTTAGTTAGTTTTTGTCATTGCGAGCGAAACGCGGCAATCACTTCTATGTAGAATTAAATTAAAAAAATTTTGATGAGGCTAATAGCGATTGCTTCGTCGTGCCTCCTCGTAATGACATTACGAATGTAACTCTTACTTAAACCAACTTGAGTACATTAAATAATTATTGGCAATCCTGTTTACTTCGCCCTCTAATAATTTGGCATCAATATCTTTTACTTTTTTTGCCGGAACACCTGCATAAATAGTACCCGCCGGAACGTGTGTGTTTTCAGTCAATACAGAGCCTGCGCCAATAATGCAATTGCTTTCTATAACACAATTATCCATAATAATAGCACCCATGCCAACCAATACATTATCGTGTATAGTACAACCGTGCACAATAGCATTATGGCCTATAGAAACATTATTACCAAGGTTTACTTTTGTTTTTTGATAGGTACAATGTAATACCGCGCCATCTTGTATGTTTACTTTATTGCCAATACGTATAGAGTTTACATCACCACGTACAACCGCATTAAACCAAACGCTGCAATCGTTACCCATTATTACATCGCCTACTACGGTTGCGTTCTCAGCTAGGTAGCAGTTGTCTCCAAATTTTGGCTCTATGCCGTGTACAGTTTTTATTAATGCCATAATTATTTAGATATGAGAAGTGAGACATGAGATTTGAGAAGAGCGATAAGCAAAGATAATTTATTTCTTATGTAAAATATCTTTTAGGTTGGGACGTAATCTGCTTTTATAAACAGCTAGCGTTTCTTTTTCAGTTTTTGCCCTGCCTTTGCGTAAAGCACGTTGTTCTTCTGCAGGAAGAGCAGCAATATCCATACAAGCTGGTGTGCAGCAGCCATTCATTTTTTTCTCGCATTCTTCACATTGTATAAAAAGTAAATGACAATCATCGTTTTTGCAATTAACATGCCTGTCGCACTTAGCTCCACATTGATGGCACTCAGCAATTACATCATCAGTAATACGCTCTCCAACACGTTCATCAAACACAAAATTCTTACCTATAAATTTACTTTTTAAATTTTGCTCTTTTACTTCATGTGCATATTGTATAACGCCACCTTTTAAATGATATACATTTTTAAAGCCTTTGTGTTTAAAGTAAGCACTGGCTTTTTCGCAACGAATACCACCCGTGCAATACATCAATACGTTTTTATCTTCTTGTCCCTTTAGATGATCTATCACCAAAGGCAATTCTTCTTTAAAGGTATCAGCATCCGGACAAAAAGCATTTTCAAACCTACCCACTTCGCTTTCGTAATGATTGCGCATATCAATTACAATAGTATCGGGCTTATCCATTACCTCATTAAACTCTTTTGCGTTTAAGTATTTACCTGTGTTAGACGGATCAAAAGTTGGATCATTAATTCCATCAGCCACAATTTTATCGCGCACTTTAATAATCAGTTTGTAAAACGATTTGCCATTATCCTCAACCGCTTCTTTAAATGGAACATCGGTAAAATAAGTACGAGCATACAATTTTTTTACAAAAGCATCCCAGTTGTTTTTTGGAACACTCATTTGTGCATTAATACCTTCTTGCGAAAGATAAATTCTGCCAAAAACTTTAAGATTATCCCACTCTGCATACAATTCATCCCTAAGCTGTTGTGGGTTTTCTATTTTAACGTAGCGGTAAAATGAAATGGTTTTGCGTTCAAAACCTTCTTGGTTCAAAAGCTGTTTTAGCTCTTGTTTGTTTTTGCGGTTGCGTAATTCTTTCATGTGCAGATAAGTATAATTGTATGTTATAATATCTTAATCTGCTACAAAGGTAAGACAAAAGAAGGATTGATAAAACCCTTTAGTGGATGATTTTTATCAGGAAAAACTACTCGATGATAATAACATCCCCATCTCGAATGGCTTTAAATAATATTTTATTCTCAATGCAATAGTTAATCGTCTTACCAATATCTTCAGATTCCGAATGATCAGAATCATAGTGTGGCATAAAATCATAATCAAAAAAACCAAGCCCTTCCCAAATAGGTTCATTCATTTCCGGATAAGGGAAAGAATATGGCTTATCTACAATAAATAAAGATTTGAGCGATTTAGATAACACACAAACTCCGGCACTGTAACCTGCATAAAGAAAATCATCTTTTTTTGAAAGTTCTTTAATAACAACATCAAAGCCACTTAAGTGCATAGCTTGTCGCAATACAAATGTGTTGCCGCCGGCCACCCATAAGCCGCCCAGTGAATTAAGTTTTTTTCTTAAATCTTCTTTTCTATTAAAATAGTCTTTAAGATTTATAACTTCTGCTGCAAAACCTAATTGGTTTAATTGTTCTATTTCATCTGTTTGACTTTTTTTGCTTCTATCAATATCTGAAGAATCTCTGGCGTTGTTAATGTGCCCTATTTTATTGTTTTTGGGTATGATTGATTTTAACTTTTCAAGGTCATTCCCAAATTTATAAGATGATAAATAATACTTCATGGCTACTCTTCTACCTTATGATGTAGATTTGTTTCTGCGGTATGTTGTATCATATCATGCGAAACCTCATCGCCTAAATATTTGTCAATTAAATAATGCACCAAATAAATTACAGGAATAACCGCAACGGCAACCAGTAATTTAAAGCCGTAACCGTAAGAAGCATTTTTTAGAAAAACATCCATCGTCCAAACACCGGGAATAACAAAGGCAATAAACTGTACAATAAATGTATCTACCAACTGACTAACAACCGTGCTGCCAGTAGAGCGCAGCCAAATCATTTTTTTGCCTGTGCGATTGCGTAGCATCCAAAAAATACCGCTATCTACAAACTGTGAAACAATAAAAGCACACATGCTGCCTAACATAATGTACATAGATTGTCCGAAAACTTTTTTGAAATTTTCATCTGATACAGGAGAGAAGGCCACCGCCGGAATGTGTATGCAAATAAATAAATACAGAAAAGTAAAGGCAATTAAAAACAGGGTTATATAAGAGAGTTTTTTTACGCCGTTTTGCCCATAAAACTCATTTACAATATCGGTTAAAATAAAAACAATGGGCCACAGCACAATACCCACGCTTTGTACAAAGGTTCCAAAAAACATAACTAGTTTGCCGCCAATTAATTCGGCTACAATAGCGTTAGTAATAAAAAAGCCCGCTAGTATTATAAAGACAATGTCTTTTTTGTTATTTAAATTCATGTTTACGAATTACAAATCTTTTACGAATATACAAATTACAAACCCTTTACAAATTGCCCTCATAAACGCTACTTCCTTATTCGTAACATTCGTGAGGCTGTTATTTGTAATTGGTAT
>CAIXZI010000229.1 GCA_903923915.1 uncultured Bacteroidota bacterium | reverse complement strand
TTTTTTAGATGGTCGGCAGGTACAACACCCGACTGACGCCATTTTATTTCCCCTTTTTTAAAAACTAGTAGTGTTGGAACTCCTTGAACTTGGTAGGCACTTGCCGCAGCGGGGTTTTTATCTACATCTACTTTTATAATGGTGGCTTTATCTCCAATCATACTTTTAAGTTGGTCTAAAATAGGAGCCATCATTTTGCAGGGACCACACCATTCGGCAGAAAAATCCACCAAAACGGGTTTGTCTGAATTTATGAGTTCTTGAAATGTTGCCATTGTTATAGTTGTTATGTATTGATTGTTTTTTTAGATGAAAAAACGGAAATGTGATTTTGTTTTTGGTTAGCGTACTTTTTATCATACCTAACAAAAAAATTTAACCACATGGCTTTTCCCCACCTGAATGAAAAAGGATATAATCCAATTATTCCGCTAACAACAAGTGTAAGTAGTAAGGTAGTATTCATGTGTATCCAAATAGCATCTAATAAATAAAGTGTAATAAAAATACCTGAAGAAAAAGCGTATGAAACATATAACGCACCGTAAAAAAAACCCGGCTCGCGTTCGTATTTTAAACTGCACTCAGAACAAGTGGTTTTCATCTTTAATCCATTGTTAAAACTATAGGGGTTATTGTTTTCAAACACCTTGCCTTTGTGGCAATGCGGGCATTTGTTTGCCACAACTGAATATACTATCTCTGGAATAATCATTTTTAAATTGTTTAATTTTTGTCTGATTTAATTTCTTCAAATTCTATATTCTCAACTTTATCTGAGTTATTCTTTGGGTCTGATGTTGAGCAGCCCTTACTTCCGCAACATCCTGTATTGGTTACTGCCTGAAATAAAAAAAAGGCAGCTATCAATCCCGAAAAAGCATCGTGCGTTTTAATAGCTTGTATGATTATAAAAATGCCTAAGCCTAAACGAAGCACTCGCATAAAATGCCAGTTGTAAAGTAGCGTTACTTTTATCGTATTCATTTCTCGTATTTTTTTAAACTAAACCAACTACCACCATTATGTACGTTTGTGAAACCCTCAGCTTTTAAAAAACTTTTAGCATTAGCACTTCGCATGCCAGATGCACAGCAGGTTATAATTGGATGGTCTTTACTTTTTACGTTTTTAATATTACCTGATAGTTGATTAAGTGGAATGTTGATGGAATTTTTTAGATGACCGCCAACATACTCGCTTTTACTTCTTACATCAATAATTACAGCCCCGTTGGCAATTAATTCTCCCATATCAACTTTTGGCCCTATGCCGAAAATATTTTTTAGCGTTTGTATCATTTGTGATTTATTTTAAGTTTAACAATAGCAATTTACATCCATCCACGTTCCGCCATTTTTGCACGCAATACCATTTTGCTTTAAGTACATATCAGCTTGCCCGCTTCTATTACCTGACGCACAACAAAGTACAATGTTCTCCATTTTTTTTAATTCATCTAAACGCTGTGGTATTTGTTGTAAAGGAATATTTATACTTCCTGCAACATGCCCGCCCATAAATTCGGCTGAACTCCTAACATCTATAATAGTGGCTTTGCCGGATTTGATTAATTGTTCTATATTTTCCATAATTATTATATTTATTGTTTTGATTTTACTTCCTTCTCTTCTTTTTTTAACATACCGGCTAAAATTCCTCCCATCATTGCTACATATAAGGAACTATTTATAGGGCTAGAAGTAATGGCGCAAGTGCCGGATGCACAACCCACAAAATACCAATAAAACCACCCGGCAATTGAACCTAACACTACCCCGATTAATTCAAGCTTATATT
>CAIXZI010000228.1 GCA_903923915.1 uncultured Bacteroidota bacterium | reverse complement strand
TACTTCGACAGGCTCAGTATAGCCAACATTAAACAACAAAGGAGCGATATAATCGCCCCTTTTAATTGTTTTTAAAGATTTATTAACTACTTAACTGTACTTAGTACATCTTTATTTATATCAATTTTATGATTAGTGCGTAGGTTAGCAATCCAATCTTTTTCTAAATAATTTTGGTAATCAGATGTAACCATACCGCGACACTCAGCTAATTTTTTAGGAGTTTTTGGTGTTAGTTTGTTTACTAACATTATATTTATTTTTCCATCAGCTTGTTTAACATCTGGTGCAATGCCTTGTTTCCAATTAGCATCAACATCTTTATTTTCCCCTTTTAAGTACGTTACGTTTTCAACACTAACATCTAAAGCCGATTTTTTGTTCAGTTTTTCGGTAATTTCTTTTTCTGTTTTTTTAGCTTCTAACATTTTTCTTACTTCTTTGGCAATTTTATCGTTAGCACATTTGTAAGTGCTTACATCTGCACGCTCATCCCATAGGTAATTGTTTTTGTTAGCTTCATAAAACTTCTCTAAACCAGCACTATCTTTTACGGCTTTGCTCCAAACTTTTTTGTCGGTTAAGTCAAATAACAAAATACCATCACGATATTCTTGCATTAAGTTATGATACTCAGGATATTTTTTATCTAACTGAGTTTCTTCGTATGCAATTAAACTTTCGTCAACAAAATTTTTGTATTGTGAGTTGATAGTCATTGTTACATCGCTTTTAGCACGGCGTGTTTGGTGAGATTCTAAAAATTTAGCAAAATCTTTTTGTGTGTATTTTTTATCCGCTATGCTAAATAATTCTTTGTTCAGTTTATCAGCTTTCTCTGCTTTCCAAGTGCCTTGGAAGTAAGTAGAATCAATAGTTTTGTTTAAAGCCTCTTTTTCTTTAGGCATTTCTTTAAACATGTATTGTTTTTTTAATTTAGCTATGAAAGATTCTTTACTTTGGTAAGAACGAGAATCTTTTGCGACTTTGTTTTTCAACTCAGTTTTCATAGCTTCAAAAGTTGGAAGCGTACGTCTGTCTTTACGCAAAACAATGTGCCATCCAAATTTGGTAGTAAATGGCTTAGAAAAATCTCCGTTTTTTTGAAGTGCGAATGCTTGTTTAGAAAACTCTTCAATTGGGAATTTTCTTTCGTAAAACCAGCTTAATTCTCCGCCATTAGCACCGGTTTGTTTATCGTCTGAATAGTTTTTAGCTAAATCTTCAAATTTATCGCCGGCTTTTAGTTTTGTATAAACTTCATCAATTTTTTGTTTAGCTTTTAAAGAATCATCATGTTTCATGTCTTTGTTTAATTTGATCATGATATGAGCCGTTAAAATCTCGCCTGTATTGGCACGTTTATCATATACTTTTAAAATATGGTAACCAAAACGCGTGCGAACAATTTTGCTTATTTCTCCTACAGGCGTATTATATGCTGCATTTTCAAACGGATAAACCATTTCTAAAGCAGTAAAATAACCTAAACTTCCGCCAACGTCTTTTAAAGAAACATCATCGCTTGTAGCAGATGCCGCCTGACTGAACAAATCTTTCTTTTTATCAACACCTTTTCCGGCCACCAAATCTTTAATAGAATTTATTTTTTGATTAGCCTCAGTAGTATCAGCCTTGGTTGGTTTTGCTTTACCATAAGCATTTTTCTTAACAAGACTTTCATACTCACTTATCTGTGCTGCAGAAGCAGTTTTGCCGGATGCAACAGTTAAAATAATATTAATTCTATGCCAAGCTTCCAATGTATCTTTAGGTAAAGCATCTTCAGCACATTTTACTAAAATATGGCTTGCTTTTACCTCGTTTTGCATACGTTGGTATGCCTCGGTAATTAATTTATCAGTAGCGTCTTTATCAGTTAAATAAGGCGCTGCAAGCTGCTTTTTGTATCCGCCAAGTTCTTGTTTAAAAGAAGGTAGGGTATCTAAGCCCATTTGCTCGGCTTCTTTTACTTTTAGTTTAAAATTTACAAATAGATCTAAATAATCGTTTACCGATTTTTTCTCGGCAGACATGTCTTTACCGTTATTCTTTTTATAAACGGCCTCAAATTCCGATTTAGTTATTGCTTTGCCATCAATGGTAAGCAAAGTAGGGTCGTTGGTTTGCGCAAATCCGGTTGCAGCAAACAGCAAATAACCAGCTACAAAAACAAATTTATTCATATACATACTTTATTAATTTTATTTTTAGGATGCCAAATTTAACAAAAACTATCAAATTCAACTATTTCATAAAAAATGCAAACGAAAGTATTTGTTAATTATTGCTAATGCTTTTAATTTGTACCTTTATAGCCCATTTAAAATTTACAAATTATGTCGCATATTGTAGCTCCATCCATTCTTTCAGCCGATTTTGGCAACTTGCAACGCGATGTTGAAATGATAAACCAAAGTAAAGCACCTTGGTTTCATATTGATGTTATGGACGGTGTTTTTGTGCCCAATATTTCTTTTGGATTTCCGGTAATAAAAGCCATCAATAAACACGCTAAAAAACCGCTTGATGTGCATTTAATGATAGTGCAGCCCGAGCGTTATATAGAAGAGTTTAAAAACGTAGGGGCTCATGTGTTAAGCGTTCATTACGAAGCTTGTACACACCTGCACCGTACCCTTCAACAAATAAAAGCTGCTGGTATGAAAACAGGGGTGGCAATCAATCCGCATACACCAGTTAGTGTTTTAGATGATGTTTTAATGGACACTGATTTGGTTTGTATGATGAGTGTAAACCCAGGCTTTGGCGGACAAAAATTTATTGAAAATACTTACAAAAAAGTTGCCCAATTAAAGCAAATGATAAAAGATAAAGGTTGCCAAACACTTATTGAAATTGATGGCGGTGTTGATTTAAACAATTATAAAAAACTGCTTGCTGCCGGTGCTGATGTTTTGGTGGCAGGTAACACAGTTTTTTCTTCTCCTAACCCAATCCAAACTATAGAGCAATTAATGCAAGCCTAATGAAAAAAATCATACAGGGCAACTTAGTTGATATACATCAAAATAAAATTTATCCAGCCGAAATTAGTATTGAGAATGGAAAAATAATTTCCATCAAAGAAATAGGTAAAATTACTGGTCATCCTGAGCTTGTCGAAGGAAACTATATACTTCCGGGTTTTATAGATGCACATGTGCATGTAGAAAGTTCTATGCTTATTCCGTCTGAGTTTGCACGTGCTGCTGTTGTGCATGGTACAGTAGCAACTATTTCTGATCCGCATGAAATAGCTAATATTATTGGTGTAGCGGGGGTAGAGTATATGTTAGATAATGCTGCTAAAGTTCCGTTTCATTTCTTTTTTGGTGCACCATCTTGCGTGCCGGCCACTTCTTTTGAAACTGCTGGAGCTATTATAAATAGTAGTGATATTGAAAAATTAATGGCTCGTAAAGAAATTGTTTATCTGGCAGAGATGATGAACTTTCCGGGGGTAATAAATAACGATGAGGAAGTCTTAAGGAAATTACAAGCGGCTAAAAAACATAATAAACCCATTGATGGACACGCACCGGGTTTAATGGGTGAAGTGATGCAAAATTATTTTTCAAAAGGTATTAGTACAGATCACGAATGTTATATGTATGAAGAGGCTTTAGAGAAATTGCAATTTGGCATAAATATTATGATACGTGAGGGAAGTGCTGCCAAAAATTTTGAAACGCTTATTCCTTTATTAGAAAAATATCCCGAGCAAATTATGTTTTGTTCGGATGATAAACACCCGGATGGCTTGATATTGGGACATATTAATCTTTTAGTAAAACGAGCCTTGGCAAAAGGCTGTAACTTGTTTGATGTGCTTCGTTCTGTTTCTTGCAACGTAGTTAAACATTACAATTTGCCCGTGGGCTTATTAAGAGTGGGGGATAGTGCTGATTTTATTATAGCGGATAATCTAACTGAATTAAATATTTTATCTACTTATATCAAAGGAGAATGCGTTGCAGAAAATGGCATTACAAATATTAAACGAGTTGAAGCAAGTGTTGTAAATAATTTTAATTGTGATAAAAAATCTCAAGTAGATTTTAAAATAAAAGCACGTAGTAAAGATATTCGTGTTATTGAGGCTATTGACGGGCAGTTAATTACCAATGAAGGAGTTTATCCTGCAAATAGCGTACATGGTTTTCTTGAAAGTAATATTGATAATGATGTTTTAAAAATTGTTGTAGTAAATCGTTACGCTAATGCGCCTGTTGCCATTGCTTTTGTAAAAAATATAGGGTTAAAGCGTGGTGCCATAGCCAGCTGTGTAGCGCATGATTGTCATAATATTGTTG
>CAIXZI010000227.1 GCA_903923915.1 uncultured Bacteroidota bacterium | reverse complement strand
TAGATTTTCCTAAATAAAAATACCCCCATTTTATTTTGTTACTTTCCGGATGTTGTTCAATAAAGCGATGCATTCTCCATTCTCCATCTTTATTAAACAATTCAATAGAAGATGCAGCGGCATAATACTCGGCATCTATGCGTATCAAATCTTTTTTGTTTTTGTGAGACTCGATAATATTTTGAAAACTCTTCATAGCAGCACCAAACTTTTTCTTATCAAAAAGTTCTGCTGCTATTTTAAACTCACGGTCGGGCTCAATATAAATAGTGGTTTTTTGTGCTGTTGATGTATAAACACTCAGCACAATAAATAACGAAGCTAAAAACCTACCGCTTGTAATCTTATGTTTTAGTTGAAATGAACTCATTTGTTTGCGCTGTAAAATTAGCTTGTAGATACTGTTTAAAATCTAAAACCATTTCAAGTTATTAACGTAAGTGTGTTCAAACATGTTGTGTGTTTATACGTTAAAAAATGTTGTTAGTAAATACCTTAGCAAAAAATAAAATGAGCACTTCGGTTATACAAATCAATAATATAAACATTAGTCAATCGGCAGGGGTTGTTATTTCTAACTTGTCGTTAACGGTAAATAAAGGCGAGTTTGTTTATTTGCTTGGTAAAACCGGCAGTGGCAAAAGCTCTGTACTAAAATGTTTGTATGGCGAAATAGGTTTAACATCCGGTACTGCAACTGTTGCAGGATATGAATTAAGTAAAATAAACAAAAAAGAAATTCCTTTTTTACGCAGAAAATTAGGCATTGTTTTCCAAGATTTTCAATTACTAACCGATAGAAGTATTTATGAAAACCTGCGTTTTGTATTAACCGCAACCGGATGGAAAGATGAAGAGCAAATAAAAAAACAAATTAATTCTGTATTAGAAAAAGTTGGGTTAACCGGCAAACACACTAAAATGCCTTATGAAATATCGGGCGGAGAGCAACAACGTGTGGCCATTGCGCGTTCTTTGCTAAATCAGCCCGAAATTATTTTGGCCGATGAACCCACCGGTAATTTAGACCCCGACACATCTGCAGAAATCATGAAATTGCTAATAGATATTAGTAAAACAGGTACATCGGTTTTATTTGCCACACACGATATGCTATTGTATAATCGCTTTCCGGCTCGCACACTTAAATGTGAAAACGGCGTAGTGCTTGAAGTAAAAAATTAATTTTGGGCGTTTCGGCGGTTACGCCGTCGGGCTGTACACTTCAATCTTTGCCGATTACAGCAAAGGATTTTCGTTACCATCCCTAACGCTCCCAGGTTTGAAAAGTAAACGGATATTTATTTTTCTCGTCAGTAGCAACATTTTCGTCATGAACTAACTTCCAATGCGTATTTAATTCAGGAAAGAAAGCATCTCCATCAAAACTATGATGTATGCGGGTTAAATAAATTCTATCACAAATAGAAATGGTCTGCCTGTAAATTTCTGCTCCGCCAATAATAAACACTTCTTCGTTTGTATGATGTTGCTTGGTGTATTGTATAGCGGCGTCAATAGATGCAAACACAATAGCTCCGGGTGCTTTATAATCTGGTTGACGAGTAATTACAATATTAGTTCGGTCGGGTAGGGGTCTATATTTTTCGGGGATAGATTCGTAATTTTTTCTTCCGGTAATAATAACATGCCCTTTAGTTTTTTCTTTAAAAAACTTCATATCCGCCGGTAAACTCCAAATAAGTGTATTGTCTTTGCCAATTACATTATTTTCAGCAACAGCAACTATAATAGATAAAATCATAAATAACTAAGCGTGTTGTAAAGAAGAATCGAATGTTTCTGCACTGCTGTTCATCATATCAAGTTCCCAGCCTTGCGGGTATGGTGCTTCTAACAAAGAGCCTTTTAATAAATGCGGATACATCTGGTCGTAGGTTTGTATTTGGTTGGCACTAACTCTGCGGTAAATGTGCGAACGATGTAATTTATGCGGATGATCTATTCCGGCAGCAGCCATTAACTCGGTAGTAGCCTTAATAGTTTCATGATGAAAATTTGCTACACGTACACGTTTATCGTTAACATCTAATCCTTTAAAAAGCTTTGGATCTTGTGTGGCAACACCGGTTGGGCAAGTATTGCTGTTACACTCCAACGCTTGAATACAGCCTAGAGAAAACATCATAGCGCGGGCAGAATTACACATATCGGCACCCAAAGCAAAATTCTTAATCAAATCAAAACCGGTATGCACTTTACCTGAGGCAATAATTTTTATGTGTTTTTTTAAACCAAAACCATGCAGCGCATCAAATACAAAAGCAAGTGCATCGCGCAATGGCATACCAACCGAATTACTAAACTCAAGCGGTGCTGCGCCTGTTCCGCCTTCGCCACCATCAACGGTAATAAAATCGGGCATGATATTGGTTTTAACCATGGCTTTACAAATAGCAATGAATTGAGATTTTTGTCCTACACATAATTTGAAACCAATAGGTTTTCCACCTGATAAATCACGTAATTGTTTTACAAAATTTAATAATCCTATTGGGTCTGAAAAAGCTGTGTGGTAAGGTGGCGACATAACATCTTTACCCATTTCAACTAAACGAATTTTAGCAATTTCTTCGGTAACTTTTGCTGCGGGTAAAATACCGCCATGCCCCGGTTTAGCACCTTGTGATAATTTTATTTCTATCATTTTTACGTTTGGATGTACCGCACGCTCAGCAAAGGCTTGGTAGTTAAATGTTCCATCTGCATTACGGCAGCTAAAATAACCCGTACCAATTTGCCAAAAAACATCTCCACCCGGACTTAAATGATACGGACTTAAACCACCTTCGCCCGTGTTATGAGCAAAGCCACCCAACTTAGCGCCACCATTAAGTGCCATAATTGCATTTTTACTTAACGAACCAAAACTCATGGCAGATACATTATAAACGCTTGCTGAATAAGGTTGCTTACAATCTGGGCCACCAACTTTTACACGCGGATGGTTATCTACTTTATCATGATGCAATGGTGCAATGCTATGGTTAAGCCATTCGTATCCAGGTTCGTAAACATTTAGTTGTGTTCCAAAAGGAGTAGTATCGTTTACTTTTTTAGCACGTTGGTAAATAACCGTTCTGCTAAGGCGATTGAAAGGTGCGCCATCAGTATCACTTTCTACAAAGTATTGATATATTTTTGGACGAAGCCATTCTGCCACCCAACGAAAACGCCCAACAATGGGGAAATTAGCCATAAGCGAGTGATGTTTTTGCATCATATCAAAAATGCCTAACAAAACAATTGGAGCAATAATGATAAAACTCCAGGCAAACGGATGCCATTTGTAACTTACAAAAGCTGCCACTAACACCATTAAAACACTTGAAATAGTAAATATTTTACGCATAAATTAATTTTTTACTAATGTAA
Organism: uncultured Bacteroidota bacterium; assembly: GCA_903923915.1. GTDB lineage: Bacteria > Bacteroidota > Bacteroidia > B-17B0 > Aurantibacillaceae > PALSA-968. Next base: position 2,850 of record CAIXZI010000227.1, on the reverse strand, counting down.
TAAAGAATATCAATACTAAAAATAAGAGTTGTTTATTTCAATACCACAATACGCTGTGTAGAAATTTTTGTTCCTTCGGTTGTAACATTTACAAAATAAACGCCTTCGCTTAAATCATTAATATGAATTTCTTTTTCTGTAGTATTATTTTGCCAAACAAGTTGCCCAATATTATTATAAATATTAATACTCACTTGGTTTAAAGTGTTATCAAAGTTGATGGTAAAATTTCCATTATTAGGGTTTGGATAAATAGTAATTTGAGGGCTTGAATAAACAGAAATGCCGGTTGCTGCCAATACAATAACTCCATCACTATTAATAGAATCGCAAACCAAACCTGCACCATCAACAGCTTTTATAGAGAAATAATAATGCTGACCAACTGTTAAACTTAATCCGATTTTTGTAACAGAAGTACCGCTATTATTTGTCCATGCAACTGTGTTTTGTGCACCCGGCGTAGTACCTATAGCGTATAAATAATTTGCAATACCTGAGTTTACATCTGTTGCTGCTGCCCAATTAGCTGATAATTGTGTTGTAGTATAAACAGTATCAATATCTGTGGTTGTTCCGTCACTAATGGATGATGATACAATTGGTTTACTCCAATCTACATTTAATGTTTGAGTTGAAACAGTTGAAAGATTATATGCAGAATCTTTTACCAATGAGCTAATAATTGCCGCGTAATTGGCAGGAGCCGTATTTTGAAATTGAATATCATTTGTTGTTGCAGAACCAACAGTAATATTTGTTGAAGAACTTCTGCTGCGATAAACTTTAAAATTATCTACTGCATAATTGCAATTGCCGCTTCTAAAAGAAACATAAGCACCGCTGCTAATAGGGTTTCCATCAATATATGAACCGATATATTTATTGTTTATCCAAATGGCAATTTCGCCAGTTGTTCTATCATACGTTACCACATTGTTATACCAAGTGCCTGCATTAATTGTTTGCGCAATTGATTTTACCAGCGTAAAAAAATTATTGGTTGTTTTATATATTTCAACCACACTTTGATCAACTCTGTACCAAACAAAATAATTGTTTCCTCGGTTGGTAGAATCTGGCATATCGCAAAAAAAGTGTAAACCCGCACGACGATTAGTACCTGTACCCGTAATGTTTCCTTGCCAGCTATACACATAACGATTGCTTAGCGTTTGCGTTAAAGGCGCGTAAATATTGGTATTGCTGTTTGTTTGATCTGTTTCTTCTAAATGCTGCGAAGTAATTGTCCAAGTGCCCACTTTTTGAGTCCAATCTGTATTTATGGCTACATCAAAATCATCTCTAAAAAAGCCATTTTTATTATTTGAACGCCACTCGGTTCCCGTATTAGCTGCTATGTTATAAAATTTCTTTTCAACGCTCGATCCGCCTGTATTATCAGCATCTGCATAAGTTGCTGTAAAATTTTGTGCTATCCATCCGGCTGGAGTGGTTATAGATGTGGTTGGTTTGGTAGTATCCGGCGGAGTGCTAATACATTGCCAAATAGCTGTATAACCCGCAGAAATAGTTGCTCCATCAGATTTAAAACGCACGGTAAGTGCATTTCCTGTTGATGTTACTGGAGTAGGGGTAAGCGTGCCTGTATATTTTCCTAATAGTGGAGATGTTATAGAAGAACCATCATATAACCAAAGTGAATCAAAGCCTGCTTCGGTACTAACTTGTGTAAAGGTTAATTTTACCTTGCTTGCACCTGTTGGTGCTATTGTAAAACTATAGGTTTCATTGCTGTAGTAACTTCTGTTAGGACCACCCATATCGTAAATGGTATCGCTGCAAGCAACGGTTGCGCATGAAGATAATTTGTTTTGAATTTCGTTCCAGTAATCATTATAACCATCATCATAGCCAAGTGCCCAAATGCCCATTCCACCAATGTTACGTTCGTTTATAATATCTAATTTATGACCTAAACTTCGTGCATCATCAATCCAGCATTGATACCAAACACCTGCGCTTTGATAGATATAAGCCGGATTAAAACTGTTGGCATCCCAATTATAATTTGCGGAATTATAATTGCCTGATGCATTTGCTTTTACGGTTGAAAATAAACGTGTATTGCTTGATGCGCCCTTGGTACCAGAAGGAATAGCATTACTATTGGTGCTCCAATCTCTACCATAATAAGGCAAACCTAAAAGTAATTTACTGTTTGGAACACCTTGTTTTAAATAATAATCAATTGAGCTTACACAAGTGTAATTGTACCCAGTTTGAAAATTATACAACGGAGATTCTGGGCCTGCGGTAGTGCTTCCGCTGTAATAATAATCATAACCCATAATAATAAATAGATCTACCGAAGGAGTAAGATTTGGTATATCAAACACAGCGTTCCAATCAACCGAATAAAGTGCAATGCTTACTTCGTAATTTGGATTAACTGCTTTTATTTGCGAAGATAAATTTTGAACAAAAGTTGTAAACTGCGCTTTGCTGGATGCGCCCATGCCTTCAAAATCTAAATTAACGCCTTTTGCACCACGCGCAGCTAATAAGGCTTTGCAGCTATCTATAAATGTTTGCTGAGCTGTTGCGCTTCCAAAAAAAGCAGAAAAACCACTAAATAAAGAAGCACAAAAATGTATATTGCTGCCATTTGCTTTGGCTGCTGTTACTGCTGCACTGGTTCTCCAAACAAATGAACTATTGGTGTTTTGTCCGGTTGTAGAACTAATTTCATAATCAAAATAACAAAAATCGCTTAGTAAATTCCATTTGTAATTGGTGTAAACACTTCCTTGCCAGTATGGATGCCAACCAAATACACGCTTATTTAATGCACAAGCACTGTTTGTTTGTGGTAGTTGTTTTTTTTCT
>CAIXZI010000226.1 GCA_903923915.1 uncultured Bacteroidota bacterium | reverse complement strand
TATTGAACATTCTATTAATCATTTTAACTGTATAATCTCTGTTATACTCAAAGCAATCGCACTTTTTGCTATAGCTAACTAATGCCACCGGAAAATCTACATCATCATCATTAAAATGACCGTATAATTCTTCGCTTAATAAATTGGTTTCAAAATTAAATTTATAGTTGCCATCCAATTCTATTTTATCAGATACCTTGGTAGAAATGCTTATGTATTTAGAGATGTAACCTTCTTTCTCAATTTTTATAGTGTAATGCATGTTCTTTTTTAGCGCAAAGGCAAAAGATTTTTTAATCTTTAAATCTTGCTCTTCTATAACTTTATTATCTTTTATAAGTTTTACTTTGTAGATGCCTTCAAAATCTTTTACGGTACCATCAAAATTACCTGTCATTTCAAGTATTTCAGAAGTATCAACTGCTACTTGTTTGTTTTTATTTGTTTGCGCGAAACCTTTAGTGGTGTTAAAAAAACACACTAACAAACAAACTAAAGGTAGGATTAATAGGCGTTTCATAAATTATATTTTGTATAACAAGTTTACAAAATATAAATCATTTGTAAAAGCAATTTACATTATATAGAGTCAGTTTAAATAACTAAAAAAATTAAGCTGGCTTAGAATCTTTATCCAATAAGGCTTTGATAAGTTTTTGCTTTTTCTTCCACTCATCAATCTTAGCTTTTTCGGCAGCAATTTTATTTTCCAAATCAATCATCATAGAGTTCTTTGTTTTGGCATTTTTAAAAAACCCCATATTGTTTTCGTAAACGTTTACTTGTTGTTGTATTTCGTTTACTTGTTTTTTGATGTAATCGTTTTCTTTTAAAAGTAAATCTCTGCCGCCATCAGAGCTTTCCAATCTTTCAAGTTTTAATTTATATTTAATTAAACCCTTTTCGGTATCGTCTCCTGCAACAGCGCCATAAAATTCTTCTAACTTATTATAGAAAGCATCGTTTAAACGTTTGCGTTCTGATGCCGGTGCTTGCCCACTTTCCTGCCATTGTTTGGTAAATTCTCTTAAGGCATTGATATCGTTTTCTGCATTACCGCTTGCAACAAAACCATGTAGATTTTGTATAATGGTTTCCTTATGCTGCACGTTGTTTTCTAATTCTGCATTTTGTGCAGCAAATTGCTGACGCTTAGCTTCAAAAAAGTGATTGCACACGGCACGGAATTGCTCAAACATTTTATGCTCATCTTTAGGATGGGCATTAGGCAAGCGCTTCCATTGTTGTTGCAAGTGCATTACGTTCTAGGTAGTTATTTGCCAATCGGTATTGTCTTTTAATGAATTATCTTCTTCAATCAGTTTTAATTTTTTTTGTTTAGCTTGTGTGTAACGCTCCTTAGCTTCTTCATAAAACTCTTTTTTCTTATCAAAAAAGCCATCGCAAACTTCTCTAAATTGTTTCCAAACTTCATCCCCCGCTTGCTTATCAGTATGTCCGGCTTCTTTATATTCGTTTTGTAGTTCTAGTAAAGCTTTAGTTTTTTGCTCCCACTCTTTTTCGGTGTTTGGCGTTCCATGAATCAACTGTTTTGCTTTCTCAATCAGTTGTTTTTTTACTTCTAAATTTTGGGTTAGCTGTTCTTTTTTCTCGCCGTATAAACCTTGAATTTTTTTGTTAATTTGTTCATTTAAATTTCTAAAATCTTCGCGCATGGCATGCCACTTATCTTGTGGCACAGCTCCAATAGCCTCCCATTCGTTACGGAAAACTTTTATGGTACGCTCTACATCTTTTACATTTTCGGAAGCCAATAACCTGGTGATTTTCTCAAGCAAAACAGTTTTTGCTTCAAAGTTCTTTTTCAAATCAACTTCCTGAGATTCTTTATACAGGTTTAATCCAAAATAAAATGTATCAACAACTTTGTTGTATTCGGTTAAAATATCTTTGTGTTTTGCTGAAGGTACGTTGCCTGTTTCTTTATATTTTGCCTGAAGCTCATGCAATTTTTTAATAGCACCGCTAACGTTAACTTCTAATTTAGAAAGATCATTTATATCGCGAATGATATTGGTTTTAATTTCCAAGTTTTTTTCTTGATCAGCTTGTACTTTATCAGTTTGCTGTTTTTTTAGTTTGCGAAATTTATCAAACAGTTCAACAATCTGCTCGTCTTCTTTAGATTTGGTATAGACAAAATCACGTGCACGTCCGCCTTCATCCGTAAAGCTTTGTTTGGCAGTTTCCATTTCTTTAGAAAAAGCTTCTTCATACTCACGTTGAATGGTTTTTATCTGCGCAGAAGCTGTATTAATATCTTCGTGTTGTAATAGATTTTCTAGCTTGGTAATAATGTCTTGTTTCATGTGTTGTGTTAATCGTTCGGAAAATTAGTAAAAAAGCGAATATTATACTTATTTTATTTTTTACGTTTTGTTAATTGTGTTAAAGATTTTTTAATGAGTAATTTATCTGATTTCTGAAACGGCTATAATTTGTATTTTACGTTCAGAAGCCGCGCCCGGGTTGTAAATACTATTACGGGTATCATAATAATTATCACTTTGTTTACTGGCGGGTAATTCACCCACTTCTTCCTGATAATAAATGAGTTTATTGTTTTGAACATAAGGCACAAACATGCCACCTTTATATTGATTAAAGTAATTTTGTAAACTACTTATTCTTCGCTTAGCTAAATTTACGTTATAATCGGTTGATGCCAATGGAGAGCAAAAACCTTTCATAGTTATTTTTACGGTTTCGCCACGTTGCAATACATCTTCTAATAGCAATGCAAATTTTTCTAAATCATTTAAACCGGCTTGCACACTGTCTTCAAAAAAGTTCTCAATTCTATTTTCGGCAACTTGTTTATCAGTCGCTTTTAAATCTTTAGAAAATTCTGTTAAGTAAAGTGGACGCATAGCCAAATAAGCCTCGCAGGTAGCTTTATAGTTTTTTTTAGTGATGATGGCTTTTGTTTTTGCATCAGGTTCATCGTTATGAAAATATAAAGTAAGCGGCACTAATAATTTCATTTGATTGATTATCTGTATGGCTGTATCTACAGGGATTATTGGCGCATCTTTTATTAACGGAACAATATCAAAAGCATAAATATCATTACAACAACTTTCTTTTTCTTCAAAGTAAGAGCCAACTCGGTTTGATGAAAGATATACTTTGTTTTTTTTGCTGTTAACGCTGTAATAAATATCATTTAACGGACTGTTTAACGGATAGCCAGCATTTTCTGGTGCTTTGAAGACATTGTCTTTATACTCACTTTTAAAAACATCAAAACCACCTAAGCCTTTGTGATGATTAGAACTGAAGTATAAAGTTTGAGTTACGGTTTCAAAAAAGGGAGTGATTTCATCTTCATAGCTGTTAATTAATTTACCTGCATTTACTGGGTTTGAAAAACTTTCATCGGATGATTTTTTGCAATACCAAATATCCATGCCGCCTTGTCCGCCAACTCTGTCGGATGCAAAAAATAAATAAGTTTCATCGTTCATATAAGTAAGGCAGGGTTGCGTATTACTTGAACTTACTGTATTAACAGGCGATAGCAGGATAGTAGGGGTAGTCCATTTACCATTTATAAATTTTGCACCATACAATTTACAATTAAACGTGGAAGCATTTTTTTGTTCGCATTCAGAAAAAACAATTTCTGTAAAATCTGCATTAAAACAAGTATTGGCGGTATGCACACCTCTTTTATTAATAATAGAATCCATCTCAGTAGCGCGTTGCCATTTTTGGTTTTCTTTTTT
>CAIXZI010000225.1 GCA_903923915.1 uncultured Bacteroidota bacterium | reverse complement strand
TTTTTTTTAGTTAATATTCAAAATAATAAATCATAAAAAAAGCCCTTCTTTACGAAGAGCTTTTTTTTATAAAACGAGTTTTATATTAATGCTTCTCTTCAGCAGCTGGTTTCTCTTCACTTGGCTTTTCTACTTTTTCTTCAGCAGCAGCATCCTTCTTCTCTTCCGTAGCAGTTTCTTTTTTCTCTTCGCTTACAGCGTCTTTCTTTTCTTCTACAGCACCTTCTTTTTCATGACAACCTTCTTTACCTTCTGCTTTGCATTTTTCCATGCACTCTTTACTGCACTCTTTACCTTCTTTGCAACAGCCATTTTTAGGCCCATCACAAGCTTTCATACTCATAAAAACAATAAGCCAAAAAGCTAAAGCAAAACCAAAAGGTATTCCAAAATAAACTCTTTTTGGTGATTCGTGATGATGTTCTTCGTTATGTGACATAATTTCTTTTTAGTAAATTATTATTCTGCGTGTGCTTCGTGCGTCATTTCTGCTTCAGCAGCAGCAATTTCTTTTTCTGTAATACCTTCTGTTAATTCAGCGGGAACAGGTTGATTATGGTGTTTACGTAACACGATTTGCTGAATTTTATAATTTTTATCTAAACTTGTTTTGTTTGCCGGATAACCGCAATAAGTACCTTCTACTAATACGATAAATATTAAATATAGAATGAATACAGAATACGGAAGCAAAACAGCATATCTAAAAAATTTAGTTTCATCTATTAAGTGCATAAACACCAATACAATTCCTCCTGCTTTTACAAGGGTAAAAAATATGAAGAAGAACTTTAAGAATGTGCTTCCTAATAAACCCCAAGATGTTGCTTTAAAACCAACAAATAACTCTAATAAAGTAATGGCAAGTAATAACCAAAACACTTTCCAAAGTTTGCTGCGTATTTGTTTTCCATGCGCCTCATCGTGCTGGTACATGGTTTCGTATTGCGGATAATTATCGTGAAATTCCATAATTACAATTTTAATTTAGTGAATAGTTTAATGTTATAGTAGATAGAAGAAGGTAAATACAAATACCCAAACCAAATCTACAAAGTGCCAATAAAGACCAACTTTTTCAATCATTTCATAATGACCGCGTTTTTCGTAAGTACCAATTAAAACGTTGATAAAAATAACACAGTTAATTACAACCCCACTAAATACGTGAAACCCGTGGAAACCTGTGATAAAGAAAAAGAAGTTAGCAAACTGAGGCACACCATATTCGTTATACGTCATGTTTGCACCATGAATTAGTTGTGTAACATATTTATGCTGATCGACATCCCAAACCTGACGCATAGCACCGGTTTCAGTTCCTTCAATAAAATGATACCACTCCCAAGCCTGAGAACCTACGAACATTAAACCACCAATGATGGTTAAGAACATCCAAAGGGTAACTCCTTTTCTATCGTTACGATGCCCCGCTTCTACCGCAAGCACCATAGTAACCGAACTCATAATTAAAATAAAGGTCATTAAACCCACGTATGCTAACGGAATGTGTGCTGTTACAAACGGAAAGTGAGTAAATACGTTTTCTGCTACCGGCCAAACGCTTTCGTATTTATGGCGGATAAAGCCATACGCACAAAGCAAGCCGCTAAAGGTTAAAGCATCGGATACTAAGAAAAACCACATGAAAATTTTTCCGTAACTCATACGGAAAGGCGATTGACCGCCGCTCCATGCCGTTTTTGAATCTATTTCTGCTACGTGAGACATATATATTGTTTATAAAATGTTTACTAATTAAAAACGATGCAATTTTAACGAAATAAATACAAAAAAAGAAATAAAATAACCCATAATATGTCTAAAAAGTGCCAAAATATTCCGCAGAGGCTTAAACCTAAGTGATTTTCGGCAGAATATTTGCTTTTTAAACTCTTAATATACGTTACTGTAAGTGCCATTATACCTGCAACAATGTGTAAAAAGTGCATAGAAGTTATTACATATAATATCCCTCCGGCAATGCTACTGTGCTTTCCGGCAAACACAATACCATGACTGTAAAGATCTTTCCAGGCTTCTATTTGAGAAATACAAAAGCCAATACCTAATAAAAGTGTAAGAAGCATAGCTTGTTTAACCGCCGCTAAATTATTTTTTTTGATTGATTGCTGCGCCCAATACATAGTGGCACTGCTTAAAATAATAAGAGCGGTACTAACATAAAATAAAGCGGGTAAATTAAACGTAAACCAATTTGCATTGGCATGCATTACCAAATAATAACTGCAAAAAGCGCCGAAAAATATAACAATGCTTGCCATACTCCAATAAAGCAGCTGTTTTTTGGCGTTAGCCATAACGGCCTGTTCTGATACTTGATTTATTTCCATATAGCTCCAAACATGATGATTAATTGAACAAGAGGCAAGTATAAAAACGAACCAAACATGAGCTTACGCGCCGATGGAATGTCCATTTTTAAATAAAGAGTTAAGGCTTGTGCCAGAAAAAACAAACCGCATAAAAAGGTAAACATACCGGCTGCCCAACTGCTTAAACCAAAAATATTAGGCATTAAGCTTACCGGAATTAAAAACAAGGTATAAACCACTATTTGAAATGCTGAGCTTTTATCTCGTCCGCCCAAGGAAGGAAGCATAAAAAATCCTGCTTTTCTATAATCATCATGACTAACCCATGCAATGGCCCAAAAGTGCGGAAACTGCCACATAAACTGCACAGCAAATAATATCCAGGCAAAAAATGTAATTTCCCCAAAACCTTCAGCCGCCGCTACAGCACCTATTAATGTTGGAATGGCCCCGGGAAATGCACCAACAAAAACCGAAAACGGTGTAATACGTTTTAATGGCGTATAAACACCTGCATAAAGTATAACCGATAAAGCACCTAACAAACCAGATAAAATATTTGCATAAAAAGCTAAAATAAAAATACCGCCCAGGGCACATATAATACAAAACATCATGGCTTCCAATGGTGATAAAATACCCAATGGTAATGGCCTCTGACAAGTGCGAGTCATTAATTTATCTAACTCTTTTTCTATAATTTGATTAAAGCCGTTGGCTGCTGCGGTAACTAAAAAACCACCTAAAACTATGGCAACAATTTTTTGCCAACTATAAATATCCGCTACGGTTAAATAGCTAATAACAGCTGAGAATACTACTAAAAATGATAACCTGAATTTGGTAAGTTTTACAAACGCTTGTGCCTTAGAATAGCTTATGGCAATGGGTTGCGTAGCTTCTGGTATGTTAATTTCAGCGTTTATCACTTTTTTAAAGAGGCTGCAAATTTAATGATTAAAACTATACTCTCTTTTATATTTAATGCTGTATTTGCGTTAGGGATTGAAGCAAGCTGCCGTGCAGCGCGAAAAGCCCGCCGCTGTATT
>CAIXZI010000224.1 GCA_903923915.1 uncultured Bacteroidota bacterium | reverse complement strand
TTATAAAACGAGTAGCTGCAATCATTTGCGTGTGGGATAACACTTTTGGAAAGTTTTGTTCAACGCCCATAACAGTACATCCGTTAACATTTGCAGAAGAATCTAAACGTATAAAATAAACACCTTGCCTTGCAATTTGTAATTGAATATTATGCCCGTCAAAACTATTTACAAAAAAAGTAGAATCCGGAATGGAAGGATAGGGAGCTGGTGTTCTATCACTAAAAGGCGGCGGAGGCAATGAATAATCATTGGCGAAAAAATCAACGCGAGCTTTATTAAATGTTACACGCAAATTATAGACATTTATAACATTTCTAACTTCTATTTTGTTAGAGAAAAATACATTTCCGTTATTACCAAGCAATAGATAGCTCTGTTGTCCGCATGCATCCTGCTTTTCACATTTTATAAAATGAGTTTGATGGCGTTTACCATTTACATCGTTAATATAAAGTTCGATATAAGAAGTTTGAGCCGCGGGTATTTTTAAAGGAATATAGCCTGCAAGAATTTTTGCTTGAGGATTGCCCGTAACTTTATCATTAATGTAAACAGTTGATGAATCAAAAAATACTTTTGAATCAGCATAAGGGAGAAATTTGTAAAACACTTTTACTTGTGCCGTAAAATTATTGGTAGAATCTAATTTTCTATAAACAAGCTGGCTATTATCTATACTGTAATACAATTGCGAATTTATACTATCTGTATGATAGAGAAACATCTTTACCTGTAAGTCATTGGCTTCTTTGCTATACGTTTTACTTTGCTCTCTTTCTCTGTCGCGCTTTTGAGGCTTGGTGCTGTTGCATGAAGACAAAGCAAGCAGCAGAGCAACTATTGTGAGGCATAATTTATTCATTACTTAATGATGCTTGTTGATTTTCATCATCCATTAAATTTTGCGGCAAAGCTTTTGTAGCTTTGGCGCCTAGTTTTTCAATGCTTTGTGCACGAGAAATTAAATTTCCTTTTCCTTCTTTTAGTTTATTAAAAGCAGCGTGATAAGATGTTTGTGTTCTATCTATGTTTTTTCCTATGTCATTCAAATCTTCTACAAAGGCAACAAATTTATCGTATAATGCGCCGCTTTGCTTGGCAATCTCTAATGCGTTTTTTGTTTGCAATTCTTGTTTCCAAATGGCAGAAATAGTACGTAGAGTTGCCAATAATGTTGATGGAGAAACAACTACAATTTTTCTATCCCATGCATACGAAAATAATTCTTGGTCAGCCTGCACAGCAATACCAAATGAGGATTCAATAGGAATAAAAAGCAATACAAAATCCGGTGTATTTAATGTTTCTGAGCTTGCATAAAGTTTATCACTCAAACCTTTTATATGCGCTTTAATAGATATAATATGTTCTTTTAAAAATTGTGCACGTGGCTCTTCTTCATCAGCAGCCAAGTAATTTTGATACGCAACCAAAGAAACTTTAGAATCGACAACAATATGCTTTTTCTCCGGCAAATAAATAACAGCATCCGGTTTTATAGTTTCTCCATTTACATTTTTTAAAACCACCTGCGTAGCATACTCACCGCGCTCTTTGCTTAATCCGCTACGTTCTAATATTTTTTCAAGAATTACTTCACCCCAATTACCTTGTGTTTTATTATCTCCTTTAAGAGCTTTGGTTAAATTGTTGGCATCATCGCTTACTTGTTTGTTTAATTCTACCAGTTGTTTTATCTCTGTTTTAAGCGTAATGCGTTCTGCAGATTCTGCTTTATATGTTTTATCAACTTTATCTTCAAATTCTTTAATACGCTCTTTTAAAGGATTGAGTATTACATCTAAATTGGTTTTATTTTGATCGGTAAACTTCTTTGATTTTTCATCCAGAATTTTATTGGCGATATTTTCAAACTCAGTCGTTAATTTTTTTTGAATTTCTTCCAGTTCGATTTTTTGTGTTTTTAATTTTTCATCCTGATTTTTAAACGCCTCTTCCGCTTTGGCTAAACGGGCGTTGGCAGCACTTAGGTTGTTGCGTTCTGTAGTAAGCTCTAATAGAATAAATTCTTTTTCTTTTAATAATTCTATTTTTTTATTTTCAAATTCTTTACGAAGGGTTTCTTTTTCTGTTCCTGCATGTTCAACATCTTTTCTCAAAAGAAGTTTATCAGTCTCTAAAGCAGCTAGTTTTTTGTCCAGTTCAGAGGTGTCTAAATAGGTAGCCGAATTTTTTTGCCTCCCTACTAAAAAACCAATAACAAGTCCAACAACAATTCCTATAAGTAACAATACTATTTGCATGATTTAAAATTACAATTTATACTGAATTAACTCATTAAAAAGCGAGTTAATTTTTCTTAGTTAATTCAGCATCTATAAGTGGAGAAAGTTCTTTATACAAATCCATCTGACTTTCGGATGTTTCGCCGCCTTCGCTCTTAACAAAAACTATTTTCCCTTCTTTGTTTAACAATAAGGTAAATGGGTAGCCACTTCCTAAATTATATTTGTTGATGAAGCTTTCTGCATCGCTAATAATTTCTGCTTTAAAAATGTGTTTGGTTAAAAACGTTTTTATATCCGCTTTCTTATCTTGCGAAATAGCCAATATGTTTATTTTATTTCCATATTTTTTAGTCAGTTCATTAAAAGATGGGATTTCATTGATACAAGGCGGGCAATGCAAATACCAGAAATTGATTATGGTTGGTTTGCCTTTATATTCAGCTATATTTTTTTTATTTCCTTGTAGGGTAGTAAATGTATCATTCGGCATTTCACAGTTAATAATCATTTCTTGCGCTTGCCGGATTCTAATAAAAATAGAATCGAAATTAAATTTAGCGTTTCTAAATTCAGTGGCTTTGTAGTAACAATTTGATTGGGCTATTACATAATTTCCTGCAAGAATACATAATAAAAAAATCAGTTTTC
>CAIXZI010000223.1 GCA_903923915.1 uncultured Bacteroidota bacterium | reverse complement strand
TGTGTTAATAGAACAACAATTGCTTCAAACACTGATTAAAATTTGTGAAACCAAATACCTTACTCCAAAAATTGAAAGCGCTTTTTTCCAAGATTTATTGGATAAAAATGATGGAGCTAAACTAAACGCCAAATCCAAGGCTAATAGTTTGGAAGAAAATTATCAAAAATGGATAATAGCAAAGCTTAAAAAGAAGTTAGTAAGCGAAATCTTTAAATAAAATTATTTTACATCAGCCATTAATTTTCTAATAAGAGGAGAGATAACAATTAGTAAAATGCCGCAAACTAGTGCATAAATAGCTAAATGCTTATAACCATCTGTATAAGATTGTAATTTAATTAATAGAGATGCATTATTATCATCGGTTGACATGGCAGCTCCAAAAATACCGGCAGCATATTGTCCGTAAGCACTGGCTAAAAACCAAAGTCCCATCATCATTCCGTATAAAGGTTTTGGAGATAATTTAGTAACTATAGACATGCCTATTGGCCCTAAGCATAACTCTCCAAGTGTAATAATAAAATAGGCAACCGTAAATACATTTAAAGAGGTAATCCCTTCTACATTAGCAAAAAAACGTGTGTAATAAAAAACATAAAATGCAAGCGCCAAAAATAAAAAGCCAATACCAAATTTTATAACGGTGTTAGGCTCTATTTTGCGTTTATACATAGCTATCCATAAAATACCCACTAACGGACTAAAAACTATTACAAATAAAGAATTAGCGCTGTTATTTATAAAATTGGGATCCATTGGAAAAGATAATAAGTTATGATGCAAATTATGCTCGGCAAATAAATTTAATGAACCTCCGCTTTGTTCAAAAAATGCATTGAAGAATAAATAGAACAATATAAAAATAAATGCGGCTATTAATTTTTTTTGAGCCGCCCACTTGCCTACTTTATACATTTCGTAAAAGAAATATAACATAGCTAGCGGACCAATAGTGTACATAAACATATCGGTATAATCAGTGTTCCTTACCATTATAAAAATTAACGGAATACTTAATAAAGAACCTACATAAACGGCTATTTCTCTTATTCTGCGTTTAGATACATCAAGATGTAATAACGGAGAATCGCCAATAGGACCTAACTGTTTTTTAGTAAAAATAAATGTTACTAAACCTATTGTCATTACTATAGCACAAGCTAAAAAAGCATAACTCCATGAGTGATATTTACCTAAATACACACATAATATTCCACCTAAAAAAGCACCAATATTTATACCTGAGTAGAATAAGCTAAAACCCGCATCGCGCCTTCCGTCTTTCTCATGATACAACTCGCCAACCATAGAAGATATATTGGGTTTAAAAAAACCTGTGCCAATAATAGAAAGTGTAATGCCTAAATAAAAGAACTCATTAGGAGAAATGGCAATTAAAATATTGCCTAAAATCATGGTAATGCCGCCAAAAAAAAGCGACCTTTTAAACCCCAATATTTTATCGGCAAAAATGCCTCCAATAAATGTAAAAGCATAAACAAAGGCTTGGATGGCTCCGTATTTTAAATTGGCTTCTTTATCGGTAAGCAC
>CAIXZI010000222.1 GCA_903923915.1 uncultured Bacteroidota bacterium | reverse complement strand
TTTGGCGCTGTGGGTACTGCCGGACAACGTTGTACAACTACGCGTCGTTTAATTATTCATGAAAGCATTTATAATGATGTAAAACAAAAATTAATTAACGCCTACAAACAATTACGCATTGGTAATCCGTTGGATGAAAACAACCATGTTGGACCATTGATAGATAGAGATGCTGTAAAAAATTATTTGGTCGGTATTGAACGTGCTATTGCTGAAGGCGGAAAAATATTAGTAGCCGGTGGTGTTTTAGAAGGTAAAGGCTTTGAACACGGTACCTATGTAAAACCTTGTATTATTGAAGCTGAAAACAGTTTTAGTATTGTACAACACGAAACATTTGCACCTATACTTTATATTATGAAATATAAAACTATTGATGAAGCCATTGCTATGCAAAATGATGTTCCGCAAGGTTTATCAAGTGCTATTATGACCAGAAACTTACATGAAGCTGAGAAATTTTTAGCCGTTACTGGTTCTGATTGTGGAATTGCTAATGTAAACATTGGTACAAGTGGTGCTGAAATTGGTGGTGCTTTTGGTGGCGAAAAAGAAACAGGCGGTGGCCGCGAAAGTGGCTCTGATGCTTGGAAAATTTATATGCGCAGACAAACCAACACTATTAATTATGGCACAACCTTACCCTTAGCACAAGGCATTAAGTTTGAATTATAAGCCATACGACTGCGGCTGTGGTCTTAAGCAATTGCTTAATTCTTATTTCAAAAAAGGAAAGGAAATGCCTAAGCAATAGTTTCTATTTCGTCTAACTTACGTAAATCAATAGTAACCTTATTGCCGCGTTGCGAACGTTGTAAGGGCTTAAACTTAGCGTTCATAGTTATTTCATGCCCTTTATACGATGTGCGCGAATAAACGTTTTGCGAATAAGTATCATTAACCGCTTTAAACATGATTAAAAATTCAGAATCCGAGTTTATAAAATCTTCTTGAGTGAAATTATAAATCGGACTTTTTTCATCAATAGGATGAACAATGGTCCAACTAAGTGGCATAAAACCAATTTTATCAATCTCTAACGGGAGGGGTAAAAATAAACGCTCGCCGGTTTTTAAATCATTCATGGCAACAGTAACTTTTACTTCGGTTTCAATTAATTCGTTTTGCGTAGTGTTAGCTAAACGAAACATTAATCCGGTAATGCCTTCATAAGGTGCAACAAGACAATCTTTGCTGTAACGTATATGTGTTTGCGGACGAGAAAATTTTCCGTACAAAATACCGGTGGCTAAGGCAAAACTTAACAAACCCGTCATAGATTCTACCGAAGCAATGGTACTAACTAAAGTGCTCTTAGGGTAAATATAACCATAACCAACGGTAGTAAGTGTTTGTGCGCTAAAGAAAAAAAGCTCTAAAAATTCGTGCAATTTATCTGCATGATTTAAGTTGCCAAAATTTTGAGGGCCCGCCCAATAATACAAACATGCAAAACTTATATTGGCAACAAAATAACCGCTTAATACCATTAAAATAAAATGACTCCATTTCATGGTAATAAGCGAGTGATAGACATCTATTCTACCTAAAAAATCGCCATCTAAACGACGTACGTTAACCGTGCCGTCTTTATTTAAAAAGCGTGTATTCTTTTTAAAATCTTTTGTACCAAAACCTAAACCGGCTCTGTCTTTAGGAGATTTTGTTTCTTGCTTACTCATCTACTAAAAAACGGCTGAGGCTACACGACGCGTGGTTTCTGATGTACCCATGGTGTA
The DNA here is from genome assembly GCA_903923915.1 of uncultured Bacteroidota bacterium. Lineage (GTDB taxonomy): Bacteria > Bacteroidota > Bacteroidia > B-17B0 > Aurantibacillaceae > PALSA-968. The sequence continues at coordinate 1,449 of CAIXZI010000222.1, read as the reverse complement.
AAAATGCATACAGGGTACGTTATTTTTTATCAACTCTTTGCTTTGTTGTATAGCCCAGTTAATGCCTACTTCTTTTACTTGTGCATCATCTTTACATTTTTCAATTTCTTTATACAAATCAATCGGCATATCTATATGAAAAATTTTTGGCAAGGCATTTAGTTGTCTTTTTTGGGTTATCATTTTTAACCCAGGAATGATGGGTACATTAATTCCTCCATCTCGGCAACTTTTCACAAATTCAAAATACTTTTTATTATCAAAAAACATTTGCGTTACAATATACTCAGCGCCCGCATCTACTTTGGCTTTCAGGTATTTTAAATCGCTGTACATATTTGGTGCTTCAAAATGTTTTTCAGGATAGCCGGCAATGCCCATGCAAAAATTAGTAGGCTCGGCATCTTTCATTTCTTCATCCATGTATTTGCCTTTATTCATATCGTTAATCTGTTGTACCAAATCAAGCGCATAGTTATGGCCACCCGGCTCGGGCACAAAAGCAGCTTCTGTTTTAATAGAATCTCCACGCAAAGCAAGCACATTATCAATACCTAAAAATTGCAAATCAATTAACGCATTTTCTGTTTCTTCTTTGGTAAAACCTCCACAAATAATATGGGGTACAGCATCTACATTGTATTTATTCATAATAGCGGCACAAATACCAACAGTGCCGGGGCGCTTACGTATAGATACTTTTTCGAGATAACCACCTTCACGTTTTTTATACACGTATTCTTCGCGATGATAGGTAACATCTACAAAGGCAGGCTTAAATTCCATTAAAGGATCTATCGAATCGTAAATTGATTGAATGCTTTTTCCTTTTAAGGGAGGAAGAATTTCGATAGAAAATAAAGTGCTTTTACTTTGAGCGATTTTTTCGGTTAACTTCATAAATTACTTGATGCTTACTTTTTAATAAGCAACAAATTTAGTAGTTATTAGTTAAATAACGAATAGAAAGAATAGAACTAATTACTATTGGCTAATAACTCTTAACTGGTTAAGCTCTGCCTAAACGCCAAAGCATTTTAGAGTGCGACCATAAAGCCCCAACAAACGTAGGTTGTGTATGGTAAGGGAAGTTAAACTCCTTAGCTGTTTCTTCCACTATTTTGGCTATTTTTTTATAGTGAACATGACAAATGTTTGGAAACAAATGATGTTCTACCTGAAAATTTAAACCGCCAACATACCAAGAAAACAACCTGCTTTTTTGAGCAAAATTGGCTGTGGTGTATAATTGATGTACAGCCCAATCATTCTCCATGTGCCCTGTGGTTTCACTTGGTAAAGGAAAAACAGCTTCCTCAACAATGTGTGCCGATTGAAATATCATAGATAATAACATACCTGCTACATAATGCATAGCAAGCACACCTATTAGTATTTTCCACCAAGCTAAATCTAAAACCAGCATGGGTATTAAAACAACATAAGCGT
>CAIXZI010000221.1 GCA_903923915.1 uncultured Bacteroidota bacterium | reverse complement strand
TCATCTTTCAAAAACAAAGGTGTACAAACCATGTTGGATTTGGTTATGGAATTAATGCCATCTCCATTAGATAAACATAATATTACAGGTACAAACCCTGATACTGGCGAAGAAATTTCTCGCGAACCAAGTGTTAAAGAACCATTTACGGCTTTGGCATTTAAAATCGCTACAGATCCTTTTGTTGGTCGTTTGTGCTTCTTCCGTACGTATTCTGGCCGTTTAGATGCAGGTTCTTATGTATTAAACACCCGTAGCGGAAACAAAGAACGTATTTCTCGTATTTTCCAAATGCACGCTAATAAACAAAATGCTATTGATTTTATCGAAGCAGGAGATATTGGTGCAGCAGTAGGATTTAAAGACATTAAAACAGGTGATACCCTGTGTGATGAAAAACACCCAATGGTACTTGAGGCGATGAATTTCCCTGAGCCGGTAATTGGTGTGGCTATCGAGCCTAAAACTCAAGCAGATTTAGATCGTTTAGGTGTATCATTAAACAAATTAGCAGAAGAAGATCCTACTTTCCGTGTTAAAACTGACCAAGATTCTGGTCAAACAATTATCAGCGGAATGGGTGAGCTTCACTTAGAAATTATTGTTGACCGTTTACGTCGCGAATTTAAAGTAGAAGTTAACCAAGGTGCTCCTCAAGTAGCTTATAAAGAGGCAATTTCTACCAAAACTAATCACCGTGAAGTTTACAAAAAACAAACCGGTGGTCGTGGTAAATTTGCTGATATCAATATTGAAATCGGGCCTGTTGATGCAGATTATGATTTAACAAAAGGCGAATTACAATTTGTAAATCAAATTACAGGTGGTAACATTCCTCGTGAGTTTATTCCTGCTATCGAAAAAGGATTTAAAGGCTCTTTAGCTAATGGTATTTTAGCTGGGTTCCCTTTACAAAGCTTAAAAGTTACGTTAAATGATGGTTCTTACCACAACGTTGACTCGGATGCATTATCATTTGAAATTTGTGCTCGTTCAGCTTACCGTGAAGCATTGCCAAAATGTAAACCGGTATTGCTTGAGCCAATCATGAAAGTTGAGGTTTTAACACCTGAACAAAACATGGGTGATGTGGTTGGTGATTTAAATCGCCGTCGCGGACAAATCGAAGGTATGGACAGCAAAGGAAAATCGCAGGTTATTAAAGCAAAAGTTCCTTTATCTGAAATGTTTGGTTACGTAACTCAATTACGTACATTAACTTCAGGTCGTGCAACTTCAACTATGGAGTTTGATCATTACGCAGAAGCACCTGCTAACGTAGCAGCTGATGTTATTGCAAAATCAAAAGGTAAAGCAGAAAAAGTATAAAAATTTCTTAGAAATATAAAATGAGCAACCAAAGAATAAGAATTAAATTAAAATCATACGACTTCAACTTAGTTGATAAGTCTGCTGAGAAAATTGTGAAAACAGTAAAAATGACCGGAGCCGTAATTAACGGACCGATTCCTTTGCCAACTCACAAACGTATTTTTACAGTATTGCGTTCACCACACGTAAACAAGAAAAACCGTGAGCAGTTTCAAGTTTGTACTTACAAGCGTTTGTTAGACATTTACAGTTCATCATCTAAAACTGTTGATGCTTTAATGAAACTTGAATTACCAAGTGGAGTAGAGGTGGAGATTAAAGTTTAGGTACACCCTAAAATCTGAAAACAGTAAAACGAAATCAAATAAAAAATAAATAGTAAATAAAAACAAATGTCAGGATTAATTGGTAAAAAAATAGGAATGACCAGCTTTTTCGATGCCTCTGGAAAATATATTCCATGCACAGTTATCGAAGCAGGTCCTTGCGTAGTAACGCAAGTAAAAACCAGAGACCATGACGGCTATGAAGCAGTTCAATTATCTTTCGACGAAAAGAAAGAAAAAAACACTTCATCAGCTATGAAAGGCCACTTTGAAAAAGCAAAAACAACTCCAAAACGCAGAGCGATTGAGTTTAAACATTTTGAGGACACTAAAACCTTAGGAGATGTTTTAACTGTTGAAATTTTTGCAGAAGGAGATTTTGTTGATGTTGCCGGAACTTCTAAAGGTAAAGGTTTTCAAGGTGTTGTAAAACGCCACGGTTTTAGCGGTGTTGGTGGATCTACTCACGGTCAACATGATCGTTCTAGAGCACCAGGTTCATTAGGAGCATCATCAGATCCATCTCGTGTATTTAAAGGTATGCGTATGGCTGGTAGAACTGGTGGAACTCGCATTAAAATGCAGAATTTAACTGT
>CAIXZI010000220.1 GCA_903923915.1 uncultured Bacteroidota bacterium | reverse complement strand
GTTACCTATTTGTTACCAAGCAATATCAATATCACTGAAACGCCCCGCAAATAGGCTAACGTGATAGGTTTAAATTTTATGTAATCAACAAAACTTGCAACGTAAAGCCCGACGCTGTAATCAGCGGAACGCCCAAATATTAATTACTAAAAACCTAACTGTTTTTTATAATGACTTCCGTGGCGCCAAAACCATATTTTTTATAATCGCCATCGCGGTAATTCAATTCGTTTTTATAGCCTTTAAGTATGCCAACTAATTCTTGTTTTAAACGTCCGTTACCAACACCGTGTATAAAAACAATTTTATAATAATGATTGGTAATGGCTTCGTCTAAGTTTTTTTGGAAATGTTTAAGTTGTACTTGCAGTATTTCATGATTACTCATTCCTTTAAAAGAATCGAGTAAATGCTGGGCGTGCAGGTCAATTTCTTTTTCTATAAAAAATGCCGGGTTGTTATGCGGTATTGATTTTTTTTCGGGCGATTTATATTCTTTAATGTTTTTTAAACGCTCTACATCATAATCAGTAAGTTGTTGCGCAATTTTTTTTCCTTCTGTAAAATCATCTTTTAAAATAGTAGCCCAAACAGGGAATTTAAAATCATGATTAGGCACAAAGCCTTGATATTTTAAAATGTTTTCGTTTACGTGAATGACTTGTCCGCATGGGAGTTGAGAAGTATGATGATGTTTTTTAAAGAAAAGAATTTCAATTTTATGATAGGCGAGTTCTTCTAAAAATTGTTTGTGTGTTTGCTTTAACAACAGTTTTTGAAACGCGCCTAATTCGCCATGTTTGATGATTTGGTAATTATTGCCGTCTTTAACGGAGTAAGTAAAAAGTAAATTATAAGATGAAGAATTAAATAAATAGAAACCGTATTGCGCATGTAGCAAAGGCATTTCGTGGTCTGGTTCAATCACAAAAAAAACGGCTTCGTTCTTAACTTCTTCGGTTTCATTTCGCTCTTCGTTAAAAACAATTTCGGTGTCGATTAAAACCAAATTAGTAAGCGGAAACGGAATTTCAAAACCATCCACTTCCACAAAAGCAGTTTTTTTGTCTTTAAAACGAGTAACGATACCTTCGCCTTTTTCGTTTAAAAAACGCACTTTATGTCCAATACGGATTGCCATAGATGCAAAGTTAATAGTTAATAGCGATTAGCCATTAGATTGGAGTTTTTATATTAAAACCCTTTCAAAACAAAAGCACCTTGTTTAATGGTTAGATATGAATTATTTATACAATCGAAGTTTTTCTTATTCCATACTTTACCTGAAATGATTACATTTTTTTGATCACAAATAAATTTTGGCATTTCTATCTTTTTAATGGAACTGCCTGCAAGCCATATATAATCAGGCTTTACAGCGCCTATAAAATTTTCAGTTAACAAATTTACATTTTTTGAAAAAAGTATTTTTTTGTGGTTGACTAAAATTAAAGATGTGTTTGTGAGTTGCACATTGTTTTCAAAAACCACATCATGATAAATTTTATTTTCTCTGATAGCGCTTTGTAATCTGTCATCAGGAATAGTGTCTGAAACTTGTGTGTATTTATTTCCTAAAAAAACGGCAAGCGCATTTGTTTTATCGCTTTGATAAATGACTAATTCCTTATTGGTTTTGGTTTGTAAATCGAAGCAAATAGATACACAAACAATTATAACGGCTAATACAAAAGAACTCATCAATACTTTAAATGATTTTTGCTCGATACTTATAAACACCAGTAAAATTAATACATACAGCAATATTACATTTACTAAAGAAAGATGAATACCATCAATTACACAAAAAGGAACGCTGTCAAAAAACAAAGCGCAGGCATTCATGGTTTTAATTAAGATGGCTGTAACCCAAACTAAAATGTTGGCTATAAATGTAATTTTTGAAAACAGTAAAAGTAAAATGCCGCCATACATAACAACTATTGAAATGGGTATGACAACCAAATTGGTAATTAAAAATAGCGCCGGAAATTGATGAAAATAATACAAAGTAATTGGTAGGGTTGCTAACTGAGCAGCCATACTTACGGCGCATAATGCCCAAATTTTATCGGCAAATGCCCAAGAGAATATAAACATATTATAAAAGAAAGGGTACAAATAAATAATGCCTAAAACAGCAATGTAGGATAATTGAAAACCCACATCTGCCAACCAAAACGGATTAATACATAAGCTAAAAAACGCAGATACTAAAACTATATTAGCGGTTTCAACATGCTCAAATAATGTTTTGCCTAATAATATTAAACTAAACATAAAGGCTGCGCGCACTGCGGGTGCTGAGAAACCTGATAGTAAAACAAAAAACCACAACACGGCAATAATTATAAAAACTTTAATCCAGGTTGTTGTTTTGTTTCGGTTTAAAAAAGAAAGCATGTAACCCAACAACAAATAAATTATACCTACGTGTAAGCCAGATACAGACAATACATGTAGCGTTCCTGTGTGAGAATAAGCATTCATCAATGGCCTGTCAATCTCGTCATCATAACCAAGCACTAAGGCCGCAACCATAGCAAATTCGGTTTGTTCTAAGCCGCTTGCTCTATAAGTGTCTAATAACTGCTTGCGTATTTTTTGGGAGAGGCTAACCAGCGAAAATGTTTTTTCGTTATTATAAGTCGTCCAATTTTCTTCTTTTAAATAAACCGAATGATAAATGTTTCTCAATCGTAAATAAGATTGGTAATCAAACTCATGCGGGTTTAATGGGTTTTGAATTTCTTGCAGCTGCCCTTTAAATGCAATGCTATTGCCTATTTCCAGTGTTTTTGTTTTATCTGTCTTTTCAAAATAAATAATAATTTTTCCGCAGGTGTTTTGCCATTTATCTTTCAGTTTTATTTGTTGTAAAGTAATTTCAGCCTTTACACTTTTAGTTTTCTCAATAGGTATTTCGCTTATGTAACCTGAATAAGACGCTATGTTATCTGTTAAAAAATGCGTGTAATTAATCGGGTTTTGTTTTTCGTTTGCATAATTACAAAGCAACCATCCACTAAAAAATAAAAAGACTTGTACTGTTAATCCAAACAAAAATTTAGTCGCGGTTTGCGTTTTTCTAATCAGTAAAAAATAAATTGCTGCGCAAGCTATATAAACACAAGTAACACAAATTAAAGGTGGTGCATTTTGCTTGCCAATAAGCCAAAACCCAATGCCAATAAGGAATGGAAGAAGTATGCGTATAAACGGTATTTGGCTAAGAAAAATCATACACAGGTAAAGTTATTTATTTTTTAAAAGGTTGTACCTTTGCACTCTAATTTTAAAAGATGATCTCTACTGATATTGCTATTATAGGTGCTGGTCCGGTTGGTTTATTTGCCATTTTTGAAGCCGGACTTCTTAAAATGCGTTGCCATTTAATTGATTTTTTGCCTCAGGCTGGCGGACAACTTTCTGAGATTTATCCTAAAAAACCTATTTATGATATACCGGGTTTTCCTACTGTATTAGCGCAAGAGTTAGTTGATAATTTACTAAAACAAGCCGAGCCTTTTAAACCCGGTTATACTTTTGGCGAACGTATTGAAAGTCTTGATAAACGTGGCGAAGGAGATTTTGTACTTACAACCAACATGGGTACGCAAATACACAGTAAAGTTGTTGTTATTGCTGGCGGCTTAGGTTGCTTTGAACCACGCAAGCCTGATACAGAAGGCTTAGAAAAATTTGAAAACGGCAAAGGCGTTGCCTACATGGTGCTTGATCCTGAAAAATTTAGAGATAAAAAAGTAGTGCTTGCCGGTGGCGGAGATAGTGCTTTAGATTGGGCCATTTATCTACAACCTATAGCTAAAGAACTTACCCTAATTCATCGTAGCGAGTCTTTTCGTGGTGCACCCGATTCGGTTAGTAAAGTAATGCAGTTGGCTGCCGATAAAAAAATTAATTTGCTTTTAAACAGTAATCTTACCAAAGCACTTGGTAACGGGCATTTGCAAAGTGTTGAAGTACAAAACAAAGTAGGCGAGTTACGTGTAATTGAAACTGATGATTTAATTCCGTTGTTTGGTTTAAGTCCAAAACTTGGGCCAATTGAAGACTGGAACCTTCAAATAGATAAAAACGCTATTGAAGTAAACACCGAAGATTACAGCACCAACATACCCGGCATTTTCGCCATTGGCGATATAAACACCTATAAAAACAAACTGAAGCTTATTTTGTGTGGCTTTCATGAAGCTGCCTTAATGAGCCACAGCGCTTATAAATATATGAACCCGGGCGTTAAATACACGATGAAATACACAACCGTAAACGGTGTAAATACTTTTTAGAAAGATTGTTTTAACGATTTACCGGCCTATTTTTTACCGGTAGATTTTGTTTTAGAGTAGCCTAAAAACACTAAAATATCATCGCTTTTATCGTATTTGTTATTGGCATAAAGCATCATCATATCGCTGGCTTTATCAAAAACAATAGCTAAACCGCCTTTTTCGGCCACGGTTTTTACAGCGTTGTAAACTTTATCTTGTATAGGTTTTACAAGCTCCATCCGTTTTTTAAATAAATCTCCATCCGTACCAAAACGTTGTTTTTGCAAGTCTTTTGCATCTTTTTCTTTATTTACAATTTCGTTTTCACGTTTTTTACGCAAATCATCGGTAAGTAAAATTTGTTCTGCCTGATAGGTTTTATAAAGCTTATCAATTTCGGCGTACTTACCTTCAATTTCTTTTTGCCAATCGGCAGATGCTTTGTCTAACTCGGCTTTAGCAGCCTTATACTCAGGTATCTGATTTAAAATATATTCGGTATCTACGTATCCGATTTTTTGCGCTACAGCTGTACCTGCCATCATTACTAATCCGGCAAAAATTAAAACTGATTTTTTTATATTCATTATCATGGTTTTTATTTTCTAAATTTTAATCAAAAGTATTTTTAAAAATACGCTTTTACAAATAATAAATTATAGCTCTCCTAAGTTTGCGCCAATGGTAAAGTGAAACTGTCCTTTGCCATTACCCGTACTTGCGTTATAAGGTATATTATCAAAACCCCAACCGTAATCAAGTCCTAATAAACCAAACATAGGTAAGAATATACGCACACCCACACCGGCGCTACGCTTAATGTTAAACGGATTAAAATCTTTATACACTTGTTCTGCATTACCACCCTCGGCAAAAGCCAAGGCAAAAATAGTTGCCTGTGGATTAAGTGATATTGGATACCTCAACTCCATGGTATATTTAGCAATAATAGAAGTTCCTTTTCCGTTGGGCCCCGATATAGAATTATCTGCATATCCACGCAGGGCAATAATCTCACGACCATCTAACGAGTAACCTGTTAAACCACTACCACCCATATAAAAACGCTCAAAAGGAGCTACACCAACTTTAGAGTTATAGTATCCTAAAATACCAAATCCAAAAGCTGTTTTTAAAATTAGGTTGCGCGCTTCTTTTCCATCCGGCGCTTTTTTATTGGTAAGCTGCATATACCATTGGGTGGTAAATTTATATTTCTGAAACTCTAAGTATTGATATTTTGCTGCGGTACTTAGGGCATCATAATTTTTTCCGTTCATAAGAGAATAGGGGGGGGTTAACACAGCTGTTAAACTAAT
>CAIXZI010000219.1 GCA_903923915.1 uncultured Bacteroidota bacterium | reverse complement strand
TTCCAAAAAGAATAAATAAAATCCAGAAAATATTTTTTTGTAATCGATTCATTTTTATTTCATGTTGGTAAACTGAAGCGGCTGTTCATAATCTTTACTGCGCAAAAGGGCTATTACCGCTTGTAAATCATCAATTTTTTTTGCACTTACACGTATAATATCATCCATTATTTGCGACGTAACTTTAAGTTTAGCCGCTTTTATATCGGCATTTATTTTTCTACTGGTTTCCTTCTCTAAACCGTTTTTTACTTTCAATTCTTTTTTAATAAACATACCAGATGGGTAATAATCTTTGCTCTCGTCAAGGCAGCGTGGATCAAGCTTTTGCTTCATCATTCTGCTTCGCAAAACATCAATTATTGAATCTAAGCGCATATCGTTTTCGGTAGTAATATTTATCGCAAAATTCTTTTTATCTAAATCAATTTCTGTTTTCGAATCTTTAAAATCAAAGCGTGTTATAATTTCTTTGCGAGCCACATTTATGGCATTGTCTAATAACTGAACATCGGCTTTGCTGGCTATATCAAAAGATGGCATAGGTTAGTTTTTGCACTAAATATAATACTTTGTTTTCATGCGTAAATACAAAGGTTTTATTAAATTTGCTATTCGTTTTAATTTTTATGGAAAAAGAGTTTTATGCCCACCCAACTGCTTTTATTGATGAAGGCTGTATTATTGGAAAAGGCACTAAAATATGGCACTTTAGCCACATTATGCCAAATTGTAAATTAGGTGAGAACTGTAATATTGGACAAAATGTGGTGGTATCTCCAGGTGTTGTGCTTGGTAGTAACGTAAAAGTGCAAAATAATGTATCTCTTTATACAGGTGTTATTTGTGATGACGATGTTTTTTTAGGTCCTGCCATGGTTTTTACCAATGTAATTAACCCGCGAAGCGCTATAAACCGTAAAAGTGAATATGCTAAAACCCATGTAGGTAAAGGTGCCAGTATTGGTGCCAATGCAACTATTGTTTGTGGGCATGATATTGGAGCCTATGCCTTTATTGGTGCCGGTGCCGTGGTTACTAAAACCGTTCCGCCATTTGCTTTAGTAGTTGGCAACCCTGCTCGTCAGCTTGGTTGGATGAGCGAATTTGGCCATCGTTTAGAATTTGATAAAGAAGGAATTGCAATTTGCCACGAAAGCAAAGCAAAATATAAATTAGAAAATGGAGCTGTTACAAAACTATGAGTAAAATAAAATTTGCAGTAATTGGACAAGGACATATTGGGAAACGCCATGCCGAAATGGTGCGCCGTAACCCTACTTGCGAGCTTGTTGCAGTTTGTGATACTTTGCCGAAAGAAAAATTGGGTTTAGAAAATCTGAAAGAAAAATTTTATTTAAGCATAGATGACTTATTAAAATCTCATCCGGATATTGAAGTTGTAAATGTTTGCACGCCTAATGGTTTGCATGCCGAACACGCTTTAAAAGCTTTAGATGCAGGAAAGCACGTGGTGGTTGAAAAACCTATGGCACTCACAAAAGCCGATTGCGAAAAAGTTATTTACGCTGCTTTGCATAATCATAAAACAGTTTTTTGTGTAATGCAAAATCGCTACTCACCGCCTTCAGTTTGGTTAAAAGATATAATAGATAACAAAACATTGGGCGATATTTATATGGTTCAACTAAATTGTTATTGGAATCGTGATGAGCGCTATTATAAAAAAGGTAATTGGAAAGGCACTCAAGATTTAGATGGAGGAACTTTATTTACCCAGTTTTCTCATTGGGTTGATATTATGTATTGGCTTTTTGGGGATATAAAAAACATACAGGCTAAATTTGCCGATTTTAATCATCAAACCTCTACTGCCTTTGAAGATAGTGGTTTTGTGAGCTTTGATTTTGTAAACGGCGGCATGGGCAGCATTAATTATTCTACCGCTGTGTGGGATAAAAATTTAGAATCTTCTCTAACTATTGTTGGTAGCAAAGGAAGCATTAAAGTTGGTGGACAATATATGGATGTGGTAGAAACTTGTAATATAAAAGATTATACCATGCCAACTTTGGCTGATACCAATCCGGCTAACGATTATGGTTCGTATAAAGGTTCTGCAAACAACCACCACAACGTAATTGAAAACGTAGTAAATACCCTAACTGGTAAAAATAAAATCACTACAAATGCTTTAGAAGGCCTGAAAGTAGTTGATATTATCGAACGTATTTATGCGCTTCGTCCGGAAAATGTTTTGAAAAATAAATAGAAAATAAATCAAATTTGAATATGAGCATCTACGATAAAATAATAAAAAAAGACGCAAAAATTGCTGTAATTGGTTTAGGTTACGTTGGACTTCCAATAGCATTAGCCTTTGCAAAAAAAGTAAAAGTAATTGGTTTTGATATTAATGAAGGTCGTGTAAATATGATGAAAAAGGGCATCGACCCAAGTAATGAACTTACTAAAAAAGATTTTGCTGGAAGTGATATTCAGTTTACACACAAGTTGGAAGATTTGAAAACGGCTAATTTTTTCATCATAGCAGTTCCAACTCCAATTGATGAACACAACTTACCTGACTTGAAGCCCTTAATAGGTGCATCAACTACAGTTGGTAAAGTTTTAAAAAAAGGAGATTATGTTGTGTATGAATCTACTGTTTACCCGGGTTGCACAGAAGAAGATTGTATTCCTGTTTTAGAAAAACTGTCTGCTTTAAAATTTGTAAAAGATTTTAAAGTGGGATACTCGCCAGAGCGTATTAATCCAGGCGATAAAGAACATACCATCACAAAAATTTTAAAAGTAGTATCGGGTTGCGATAAAGAAAGTTTAGATAACATTGCTAAAGTCTATGAAATTATTGTAGAGCCGGGCACGCACAAAGCCGCATCTATAAAAGTGGCTGAGGCTGCTAAAATTATTGAGAACACACAACGCGATGTAAACATTGCATTGATGAATGAGCTTTCTATTATATTTTCTCGCATAGGCATTAATACTTATGATGTGTTAGAAGCAGCAGGTACAAAATGGAATTTCTTAAAATTTTTTCCAGGTCTGGTTGGCGGGCATTGCATTGGTGTTGATCCTTATTACCTTACTTACAAAGCAGAATCGCTTGGCTATCATGCTCGTGTAATTAACAGCGGTCGTTATGTAAACGATAGCATGGGTTTTTATATCGCAAAAAACCTGGTTAAAAAAATTAGCGCACAGGGCAAAAATATTTCTAAAAGTAAAGTGCTTGTTATGGGTGCAACTTTTAAAGAAGATGTAAGTGATATTCGTAATAGTAAAGTTGCAGATATTGTAAAAGAATTAAAATCATTTAGCGTAAAGGTTGATGTAGTTGATCCACACGCCGACAGCGAAGAATTAAAACATGAGTATGGTTTTGGGTTAAACAAAATTGGTAAAGGATATGATGGTGTTATTGTAGCTGTAAATCATAAAGAATACAAAATGCTTGATGAAAAATATTTTAAATCAATTTTGGCAAGTAAAGGTGTAATGGTAGATGTAAAAGGTATGTATCGTAATAAAATG
>CAIXZI010000218.1 GCA_903923915.1 uncultured Bacteroidota bacterium | reverse complement strand
TTATCATTTCTTGCATAAAATATGTTTTATGCGATAAACAATTTTTCGCTTTTTTACTATGAAATAACCATACGGGCGTCCAATAACTTTTTGTTACCTCAATGTATTGGTCCATTGCGTATTTTGTAATAAGTTGTTGAGTTGCATCTACTACACGTTTACCTTTTACGTGCATTTTATCTATTACCTGTTGCTCTTTATATATTTCAATTGTTGCTATTAAAGCTGCTAGAGTATGTGTTTCTGCCCCATGAGTAGTTGATATAAGAAATACTTTTTCTTTTCCTTTATCTAAAATCCCACCCTGCTGCATCACTTCTTTTGTCCCTGTCAAGGCACTACAAGAAAAACCATTTGCAATACCCTTTCCCCAAGTAATCATGTCAGGAGATAATCCATATTTAGTTGAACTTCCGGGAAAAGAAGTTTTGAATCCTGTAACCATTTCATCCAAGATAAATAAAGCACCATGTTTATGGCATAAATCAATTGCGGCTTTTAAATAATCGCCTACATTTTGTGAACAGCTACAAAATGAACCACAATGATTTTTTTCAGGCTCCATAATTACACATGCTATTTCTTCTGGCTTATCTAAAAATAGTTGCTCTAATGATTTAATATCACAACTTTTAAATGTGTGTGATAAATTTTGTATTGCTTTTGGGACACCTTTATTACAAGGGGTTGAACCTATAAACCAATCATCATACGAATAAAATGGATGGTCAAATGGAAAAGCTACACCGTCTCTGCCCGTGTAAGCTCTTGCAAGCTTTACAGCCGCTGTTGTAGCGGCTGATCCGTTTTTGGCAAACTTTATCATATCTTGTTGGGGCAACAAAGAAAGAAATGCTTCTGCGGCCGTTAACTCCATTAAACTTGGTCTCTGAAAATTTACTCCATTATCCAATTGCTTTTTCACGGCGTTTAAAACGGGATTATAAGCATGCCCAAGAGTAACGGAACCTAAACCCATACTACAATCTAAGTATTTTTTATTTTCTATGTCCCAAAGCCAAGCCCCATTTCCTTTGGTAATTCCTGTTGGAGCGTTGGATGGAAACTGATCATCACCTTTAGAGTAGGTATGAGCGCCCCCCGGAATTAATTCATGTATTCTTTTTGTAAATGATTTTTTATCCATATTAATTGGTGTTATTTTTATCTTTGTCTAGACTTTTTCGAAAACCTTCATTTCTGCTAATTGAGCTATTAATCTTTAGTATTTCCGGATGTTGTTCAAGGTATTCTATGTAATTTTTCCAGGGTTTATCCCCACCTAAATTCTCGATTAGAATTTTTACAAGTTCAAAATCATTTATTTCATCTACAGTAAGGCGAAAGGATGAATAATCTTTATCAGATTCATAAGAGAAACTTTTAAATAATTTACCATTGTGATGCTTGCAATTTTTCCAAATGTAAGGAGTGACGTGTTCTAGTTCTGATTGAAGTGATGCGTTGACCCATGCTTTTTCTAAAGCATAAAAACTAAACACTTCAATATCTACTCCATCCGGGAAAGTGGGATTGATTGTATTGGAAGCATAGTCACATGCTTCTTTCAAGCAACCTTTAATAACTTCGTCTATAAGGTTTGCATCTATTAAAGGACAATCTGATGTAATCCTAACAATATAATCCGGTTTTTCATCCTTTACGGATTGATAAAATCTATCCAAAACATTATCTGTACTACCCTTAAAACAAGATATATTTAATGATGTTGCGATTTCACAAATAAGATTTGATTCTTTTTCTTCTGTTGTGGCAACTATCCATTTAGTAACCAGTTTAGATTTTTGTGCTCTTTCTAAATGATATTGCAAAAGGGATTTCCCTTTAATTTTTAATAAAACCTTTTTAGGTAATCTTGTTGAACTTATTCGTGCTTGCGTAACGCCTATAATTTTCACCAGTTGGCGGGGTTTAGTAATTCTTTATTAGAAACTGTTATATTACTTAGTTCTTCGATAAGATTTGTATTGTCCTGCCAATCTGCTATCATTTTAATATTTTGTTTCAGTTGAAATGCGTTATCAACACCAATAACAATATGGCTAACGTATTTGTTAAGTAAAACAAAATTTAGAGCAAGAGAGTTTATAGAAACATTATATTTTTCACAACATTGATGAAGATATTGTAGGTTTGATTTTAGTGGCTTTAATTTTTCTGATAATGTGGAAGGATTCATAAAATATAATCCCTGCAAAAAAACAGAGCGGGTATGTATTTCAGTTCCTAATCTGGCTAATTGGGGTAAGAATAATTCAAATTTTCTGTCCAATAAACTATAGGGTAGTTGCACAATATCTGGTACAAAGTTTAATTCTAATAATTTTTCCAACTGCTCACATGAATATAAAGAATACCCTATTTTCTTAATTTTTTTGTTTTGTTTGTTCTCTTGCAAAGTCTGCCAAAGATGGGGATGTGCTATCAAACTATCTGCATTATGTGCTAAATACGCGTATACTGATTTGGTTTTTAATTTATCTAAGGAATCATTAAGTTGATTATTTAATTCAACAGGATTATTTGTAGGTGAAAACTTGGTAACTATTTTGAATTTTTGATTTGATAATTGACCAATCTTATTCTCTGCAGCTCCGTATCCAGGGGCCGTATCTAAAATTTGAATCCCGGATTTATCGGCAAGTTTAAAAATTTCTTTTATTTCGGTATCACTGGGAATCCCTCCTAAATTATTGATTCCGTAAGGAATGCCAAATTGAACTGTACCCAAAGCTAGTTTCAATTTATTTTTTTTTGTAATTTTTATTAAATAACGACATACTAATAGTATTTCTATAAGCACCGTCATAAAATCCATGATCCTTATAAAAGCCTTCTTTTAAAAAGCCCAAGCTTTCATATAATTTATAAGCATTAATATTATCCTCAACAACACCAAGTAACATTTTCCTGATATTTAACTCGTTAAAACAATAATTTATTATTGCAATGGAAGTTTCTTTAGCGTATCCTTTCCCCCATTCAGTTTTGTCTCCCATCATAATTCCCAATGTACCTAATCCGTCTCTTTCTATTATATTATCTATTTTAATATTTCCAATATGTTTATTTGTTGATTTAATATGTACAGCCCAAAATAATTTCTCATCTTTCTCTACTTGTTGCAAAAAAGACTTAAGTATTTCAATTGTGTAATCTCCTCTAATAGTCATGTACTTATTTACTTCATAATCGTTCATCCAGTCAACGTAATTTTGACTCAGGTGAGATAAGGATAATGGTTTGTAAATGAGTCTTTCCGACTCTAATATGGGTGCCTTCATATATTTTTAAGCTTTAAAAGTTGAATCAACATGTTCTGTGATCAGTTTTCTCAAACTATCCACAGTTTCCCATTGAGTATTATCTTTAGAGGTGTATATAAAGCCCTCCGGAACTAATTTAGCCTCGAAATATTTAATGTATTCGTTCATATTCCACATAGGAACTTGTGGTAGAATAACATAGTATTTCCCCAAATCATAGGTGGTAAAGGAATCTGAACTAGTAATCATTTCTTCGTGCACTTTTTCTCCCGGACGTATTCCGCTGATTATTTTTTTGCATTCAGGTCCAACAGCTTCTGCTACATCGGTTATTTTATAAGAGGGAATTTTTGGGACAAATAATTCTCCTCCCCAGGCAGTTTCTAAAGCATGTAAAACCATATTTACGCCTTCTGTTAAAGAAATATTAAAACGTGTCATCTTTGGGTCTGTTATCGGAAGAACACCTTCTTTTCGTTTTGATAAAAAGAAAGGAATAACAGATCCATTAGAGCCCATAACGTTCCCGTAACGAACCACTGAAAATTTAATATCTTTTTTTCCACGAATATTATTTGCTGCAATAAATAATTTGTCTGATGTTAATTTGGTAGCACCATATAAGTTAATGGGCGCACAGGCTTTATCGGTCGATAAGGCTACAACTTTTGAGACCTCTGTTTCAAGTGCTGCCTTTATAACATTTTCCGCACCGCCAATATTTGTTTTTACACATTCATCGGGGTTATATTCAGCAATATGAACATGTTTCATGGCGGCGGCATGTATTACATAATCAATACCCATAAAGGCTCTTTTCATACGATCATGGTCTCTTACATCTCCTATAAAATAACGAATTGCCGGATATTTTGAAACAGGATATTCTTGCTCCATCTGAAATTGCTTTTGCTCATCGCGTGAGTAAATAACAAGGCGTTTTATATCAGGCCAATTTTTTAAAATAGTTTTGGTTAACTCTTTACCTAAAGAGCCAGTACCACCTGTTATCAATATAGATTTGTTTGATAGCATAATAATTATTTTTTAAAATGTAAATTAGTTGCAAACGTTTTATTATTTGCGCAAAAACCTTTAAATGTTTGACTTGCGTTGCTTACTTCCATTTTTGGATAATTAGCTCCAAACATAGAGGAAGTATATTCTATTTCTAATACCAAACGATGCCCTTTTTTTAGAGGGGTGCCTTTGTGCCAACATTTAGTATCGCCCATAAACATAGAACCTGCTTCGCCACAAACTGTTTTAAAAGCATCGGGCTTATAATACGGCGCTAAATCAGCATCGGGTACACGCACATAACCTCTGTTTAATATTTCAGCAGGTTTAGCATTTACTTTATGTGAACCTTCTATGTAACAATGCGGACCATTATCAAGTGTTACTTCATTAATATAAAAAAATACTTTTAGCCATTTTATTCTATCTAAATCAAAATGAAAAAGTTGTGCAGCTTCTGAAGAGGCTTCTTTTTTAAACGCGGTGCTCCACCACATAGCCGGAAAATCAAAAATAGGCTCGCAACCAAAATAATTTCTGGCAAAATTAATTAATACCGGATCAGTTATCAATTGCTGTATATCAGCATTGTTTATTAAGCTTTGTGCGTTAAACTTATAAATTTCGGCAACCGGGTTTTCCGGATTATAAATAACAGGCTCTTTGTAGGTTGGAGGAATGAGTGACGGAGTATTTAACGCAAATTGGGTTAACTTATCGCATAATTCTTTACTTAATTTTGCGTCAAAATGTACATACCCGTTTTGATTTAAAGTTGCATTAACCTTTTTAAAATCATCATTTGTAAAATTACCGGGCACTCCTTTTAATGATTGTGCAACAGGTAAAGGTGGGTTGCTTTTTTTAAGTTTAGCATTATACTCTTCGTTAAATTTTCCATTAGTAGCTACGTATAATTGCACTAACTCTTGATACGCTTCTTCTGTAGTGGCTCCACTATCTAAATAGTTTTGGTAATTTTGATTAAACTTTTCTTTTAACCAAAAGTTTTTATCTGTGCGATAAGCAATTGATTTCTGGATTTTTTTAAATATTCCTGACATGACTGTATTTTTATTGATTGGTAATTTGAATGTTTTGCACCAATAATATTTTACCTAAATTATCTTTGAAATTCGTTACAAAACGGTGATAATTAACAGCGTCAGCATCAAATATTATTTCTTGAATAGTATTGTTACTTATCGTTTTTTCTTGATTGTTGTAAGATATTACAAGGTTTTCATTTGTTAATTTTTTTCCTGTAATTTTTATTTTTTTCTCCGTGTTATTCATATAAACTTCAAAAGAACCACTTGTAGTTATTCCACCAAGTTTTCTATCGACATCAAGATTTTCTAAATCACAATTAAACCCTTTATAAAAATTAGGTAAATCATCATTATTATTATAAGTCAGCTGTAATTTTGGATTTAACTCAAGTCTTTTTTTGATAAACTTAGCCGGAGAGCCAGCCATAATTGAAAATGGCTCTACATCTTTTGTTACAACAGAATTAGAACCTATTACACTTCCTCTACAAATTTTAACTCCAGACATAATCACTGTATTTATGCCTATCCAACAATCATCTTCTATAGTTACTTTTTTCGAATGTTTTGCCCTCAAATCAACATCATTTAGCACCAAAAAATCTTGATCTCTAATATATAATTCGGGCTTGTAATCATAGTAATGTCTTCCTGAACTTACATAAACATTTGGTGCAAAAACGCATGATTTCCCTATATCTAAATCTCCTAAAAGAATACACCTATCTTGAATGGATGTATTGCTTCCTAAAACAATATTTCTATCTGTACCTATTTCAACATTTCTTCCAATATAATTATGACCCTTTAATTCTATTTTTCCAGCACCATTTGTAATTAATATAGCTGAAGGATCTATCCCACATTTTTCGCCTACTAAAACATTAACACCTTCTAATAAATTACTTTTATTTTCTTGGAGTATTTTAAATACTCCCATTGCATAAAGTTTATTTACTGTTTTTACTATAAAATTATATAGTGTTTTTTTAAGCATTTTTAGTTAAACCAAATGGTATAGAAATAAATCCTGCATTTTCATGTACATCCATGCTAATTGGATTAATGCTAAGCATAGGTAAGTTTACATTATCATCAATTACATCATAAAAAACTTTAGTATCCTTATTTCCCAAAGCAAAATACAAGCTATATTGTCCTGGTCTAATTGTTTTTGATGGGATTGTTAAGGCATAAGAAATTGATTCGCCTTTTACCATGTTTTGTTGATTTAAAACTACTTTATAGTTGGATATTATCTCTCCTGTAAAAGGGTGTTTTAAAGCAAAGTACAATGAGAGGCCTTCTGTTTCTATATAAACAGAAGCTTTAAGGCTTATATTTATTTCTTCGTCAAAATTAAATTCCCAAGTTTCTTCCCCGTTTTTAATCCCTTTAATATCAGAAAATAAAATATTTCCTCCAGTTCTTTTTAACCTATCATTTAATGAAACTGTAGTTAAATTCATCTCTCTGGATGATATCAAATATTTTTTAATACAATCTTCAATATTACCCGCAGTATCAATTTCACCTTTATTTAAAAACAAGCCCGTTGTGCATAAATTTGAAACAGCTTGTAAATTATGACTAACAAATAAGACAGTACGTCCTTGGTTACTTACATCTTTCATTTTACCCAAGCATTTTTTTTGAAACTCGGCATCGCCTACTGCTAACACTTCATCTACAATTAAAATTTCGGGCTCTAAATGCGCCGCCACAGCAAAGGCTAAACGCACATACATACCACTGCTATAGCGTTTTACAGGCGTATTAATGTATCGCTCAACACCGCTAAAGGCAACAATTTCATCAAACTTATTTTTAATTTCTTGTTTGCTCATGCCCAATATGGCACCATTTAAAAAAACATTTTCTCTGCCACTTAAGTCAGGATGAAAACCTGTACCTACTTCTAATAAACTGGCAATGCGCCCTTTTACTTTTATATCACCCACGGTTGGGCCTGTTACCTGCGATAAAATTTTTAAAAGAGTAGATTTACCCGCTCCATTTTTGCCAATAATACCTAATACCTCGCCTTGCTTAACTTCAAAATTAATGTCTTTTAAAGCCCATACTAAATCGCTGCCGCCCATTTTGGTGCGGTCGTTGCTTTCGCCAATTTGAAGGTAAGGATCTTCTTTACCACGCACTTTGTGCCACCAACGGTTTATATCGGTAGAAAGAGTACCTGTGCCTACTTGCCCTAAGCGATATTGCTTACCTAAATTTTCTACTTTAATTACTGTATTGCTCATTTAATTATTTTTAAACCACATAGAGACATAGTTTATTTGTTGCTTTAAAGGTTTTCAATAGGTGCATATAGATATT
>CAIXZI010000217.1 GCA_903923915.1 uncultured Bacteroidota bacterium | reverse complement strand
CATTGAACGGGTATTTATTTACATAGGGTCGCAGTTTCATTTTTTGGGTAATCCATAAATTAGTAAGGGAGGGATTGCTGAAATAATATTTTAAAACTCTGCTCGCATGATTTGCTACATCATCTTTAAAAATAGGGTAACGTGTAATAAGCCTAACGCATACAATATCTAGATTTTTTTCAAGAGAAAGTTCTTCAAAAACTTCTATATCTATCCCGTATCCAATAGATAATATATCGCCACCCCACATCTTATCCAAGTTTAATGATAATAGTTTAGCCTTTGTGGTAATTATTAACTTATCTGCTTTGGTAGAATTATCACTTCTTTTAACTACCAACATTTTATCTTGTGTAGATACATTAAAGAAATTGGTTTGTGTAACATCAGTAAACTTTATGCTAAAAACAGCATCTTCAATTACATTTGGATTATATAATGACTTGTTTTTATTTAGCCAGTAAGTTAATTTGCTTTCCAGTTTAGTTATCTCATCTTGGCTGATATAATCTATTTGATTAGCCTGAGCAATTTCTTTGTTGAATAATTGATCTATATCGCTGTATATCTCATGATCGTCTTTGTTTGCATGATAAGCTGATTTTTCGTGAAATGTGGTATCTGTAAAATAATCGCCTGGGTAGATGATAGGGAATTGAATATGAGTTTTAGGTTCAAAATGATCTTGATAATATTTAGTAATAATTTGCCTTGGAAATTTTATGTCATTTATCCATCTGTTATTATCGTTAAGCAACACAAAACCCGGGGCAAAGGGTACGGCAATGTTTGGTTGTAAATATTTTGTAAAACGACAAAAGTTATCGGCAAAATACTGCTCTCTTATATGAGCTACCTCCATATCATCTTTGCCTTTATAATGTACTTTGTTAGGGAAATAACCAGCCCCACTCCAACCAGATAATAGAAAATCTATTTTAGGCCACTTAGTTTTTATTTTATCTAAAAGAAAATTAACCGCAGTTTCGTGATTAGAGTTTAGTGCGTCATTAATGTTTACGATTACATATCCTTCACATTCAACTACAATAACACTTTCAAGCGAATAACCTAAATAGGTAATTTTGATGCCTTTATAGGTGTACGTTTTAAAACTAACTGCCTCAGTAATGTCTTTAAACTGAAGATGTTTGAAATAATCTACCACCCCCTCTCTCCATTGAAACGGAAAAAACACGTGTGCTTTTTTTTGTATTTTTTTAAGTGATTCGTGATGTAAATGGTCTTCATGTCCGTGTGAGATAAGTATAACATCTGCTTGTTCAACCATACTTGTATCGGTTGATTTAGGGAATAAATGCCATTGATTTTGATAGGCTGTGCCTGTAATCCAAGGGTCGAAAGCAATTTTTATTTGATTGGTTTCTATAACAAAACAGGAATGAGAAATATATTCAATACGCATGAAGGAGTTTTGTTTTAAACGTATTGGTGCGTTAATTATTGCTTGCTAATTTTTAGAATGAGTGGCCGAATTGAAAAAAGAATTGTCCGTCTTCTTAATCAATAGGAGATAATACAAGATTAGTTAATTTTCCGGCTTATTTTTTAATTGCATTAAAACTGTATAAGCTCCTTTTATTACTATCGGTAAGGCTACAATATCTCTTCTATTTAAAATGGCTACCTCGGTATAATTATTTTCCGAACTTCCTTTTTTTATCTCTACCATCTCAAACTGATTAGTTTTTTTAAAAATAAATAAATAATCTTTTCCTTCAAAATTTACAATGGCATCGCTGTTTATAGATGATGCGTTGCTGCTTTTAATTTCAACTTCTGCATTCATATACATTCCGGGTAATAGTGTTTTGTCATAAGCATCAAAATGACAATGAACATCAGCGCTGCGGTCGGTTGAGAGATCCTGACTAATCAAAATAATTTCACATGGATATTTTTTGTTAGGTTGGTTGTTATTGAATGCTAATAGCTTTTGCCCAATGGAAAGCTTATCTATATCTTTTTCAAAAACTTTTAAATTTAAATGAATATCGGCTGGATTAATAAGTTCAAATAATATATCAGATGGATTTACATATTTGCCAATATTTACATTTACTTTAGAAACAAAGCCATCTATAGATGAACAAATATTTATTTTTCTCGATAAATTAGATTCATTTAATGATTCAGGATTAATATTAATTAATCGTAATTTTTCTGCCAATGCACTGGCGTTTATTTTTTGATTTTTATAATCCATATCAGCTTGCTGAAAGACTTTGTCGCTACTTGCTTTGCTTAAATTGAGTTCTTTCTGTCGATTATATTCGCCTTCCGCATAAATTAATTTTGACTTAACGGTTAAATACTCTTGTTGTAATTGAATGTATTGTTGATCTTCCATGGTTGCAAGAACTTCACCTTTTTTAACATGCATTCCCGGCAATAATTTAGTTGACTTCAAAAAGCCACCTAAAGGTGTACTAACAGAAATCATATTTTGTGGCGGAACATCAATTTTACCGTTCAGTTTTAAAGTGGTTGAAATAGATCTGTTTTCTAATTTTCCGAGTTCAATTTTAGCATTTTTGTATTGCGCACCTGTTAGGGTTATGGTGTTTTCTAAAGGCATATTTTTTATGTCTTTTCCTTGGTTGGGCTTACTGCCACAAGAAGTTAATGCCAAAAGAAGGAAGAGTATGTTTACTAATTTTTTCATAGTTATTTTAAAGTTAAATAATTGATTTGAATTATAGATTCATTAAGGTTTTTTATTGCATCGAGATAGTTAGATTGTATGCTAATGGCTTGATTAGTAAGCATTACCCATTCTAAATAATTTATTTCTCCGTTTAAAAATTGTTTGTTAGCGGTTTCGTATATTGTAATAGCATTTTTAAGTGCTGTTGATTCAAAATAATTTACAGTTGCTAAGTTTGTTTGATATTGACTTAAAGCATATTTATATTGATTTTGCAATAAAGTCAACTCTTGGATATAATTATTCTCAGCTATTTTTTGATTTATTTTTGATGCATTTATTTTTGCTTTTTGAGCACCAAAAAACAGCGGAACTCCTATGCCTACTTGAATAGATTGAAATCTTGATGATGTGCCATATATCTTGCTATCTGCGCCTGTGCCACGCATACTCATATTATAGTATCCTATATTTAAATCGGGTAGCAGTTTAGATTTTTCAAGTTTTTGATTAATAATTGATGCTTTTTTTTGTTGCTCAATGATTTTTAAAAAGGGGTGTTGATTTACTAAACTACTATCTAAGCTTGCAGCTAAATTTAGTTTTACACTAGGCTCATAAGGAATAAAAAGTGTGGTAGAATTTAGCACTAATCTAAATTGTAGTTGTGTTACATCTAAATCTTGCTGCAATTGCTTTAATTGAATTGAAATATTTCCTCGATGTGTTTCTGCAGTAATTTTTTCTAGCACATTACTTTCTCCTTTTGTATAACGCAAGTTTGCTTTTTGAAGGAAAGCCCCGTAAATACTGTCGTTTTTGAGTAGCAGTTTTTCTTTTTCTTTTAAAAATAAATAGAGATAAAAAATTTGGCAAACTGTTTTTTTAGTTTCATATTCTTTTAACGAAACACTTAGTACAGCGCTTTTCCATTCTTCATTCATTAAATTTTTTTGATTTGAATAAACAGTAGGAAAATTAAAAGATTGTGTTGCACCAAATCTGTTATCGTTATATATGCTATTAATCTGCCCATACTCGCCCATAACATTGGCTTGTTGTATGTTGGCAGATGACTTAATTAATTTTTGCTGATAGTCTGATTTAAGTCGTTCATTTTTTACCGTTAAATTATTTTTTAAAGCTGTATCAATCGCAGCTGTTAAACTAATTTGGGTTTGTGCTTTACCTTGCAAAGTGATTAAGGTAATTAATACAAAAGCACTTATTAAAACGTTTGGTTTAACTTTTATTTTCATGCCTTTTTCAAATAGAATATATAGTATAGGTAAAACAAAAAGCGTTAAAAACGTTGCTATCAATAGCCCGCCAATAACAACAGTTGCCAAAGGCCTTTGTACCTCTGCACCCGCGCCGTTGCTAACCGCCATTGGTAAAAAGCCCAACGAGGCTACAAAGGCGGTCATCATTACTGGACGTAGTCTAACTTTTGTTCCTCTTAAAACAATTCCAAATAAATTAGTCATTCCATCTTTTTTTAATCGATTAAATTCTGCAATCAACACAATTCCGTTTAAAACAGATACTCCAAATAGTGCAATAAAACCTACGCCCGCACTAATACTAAAAGGCATTCCGCGTAATGCTAAAAAGAAAATCCCTCCTATAGCAGATAAGGGAATTGCCGAATAGATGAGTAGGCCTTGCTTAAATGAATTGAATGCAAAAAATAATAATAGATAAATTAGTATCAACGAAACTGGTACGGCAATCATCAATCGTTCTTTAGCTGCGTTAAGGTTTTCAAATGCACCTCCATAAGTAACATAATAACCTGCCGGAAATTTTATTTTTTCTTCGACATTTTTTTGCAACTCATTTACTATGCTTTGCACGTCTCTGCCTCGCACATTAAAACCAATTACAATTCTACGTTTGGCGTCTTCGCGTTGTATTTGATTGGGCCCATTTTTTATTTCAACCGAAGCCAACTGGTAGAGCGGGATCTGTGTGCCTTGCGGAGTTGGTATTAAAAGATTTTTAATATCATCTAAGTCTTTTCGTTGATTGATGTTTAATCGAACAACAACATTAAATCGTTTTTCGCCTTCAAATATTAATCCGGCGCTTTGCCCCGCAAATGCTGTATTTACTACCTTGTTAATGTCTTGAATGTTTAAATTATACTGCGCTATTACATTTCTGTTATACTCAATAATAACTTGTGGCATACCTGTAACGGGTTCTACATAAAGGTTTTTTGCCCCATCTACATGATTGATAATACCGCCTAATTTTTCAGCATAAGCAGCCAGTGTATCTAAATTTTCGCCAAAAATTTTACAAACCACATCTTGTTTTGCTCCGGTCATTAATTCGTTAAAACGCATTTGAACAGGATATTGAAAACTTGTTGTTAAGCCAGGCACATCTTCTAGGGCTTTACCCATTTTTTCGGATAGTTCGTTAAATGTATGAGCCGAAGTCCATTCTGATTTATTTTTTAAACTAATAATAATATCAGCGGCATCAATAGGCATTGGATCTGTGGGCACTTCGCTACTTCCAATTTTTGTGACTACTTTTTCAACTTCAGGAAAGCGATTTAATAATATT
Source organism: uncultured Bacteroidota bacterium (assembly GCA_903923915.1). Classification (GTDB taxonomy): domain Bacteria; phylum Bacteroidota; class Bacteroidia; order B-17B0; family Aurantibacillaceae; genus PALSA-968. The sequence goes on along the minus strand of CAIXZI010000217.1, from coordinate 3,686 downwards.
TTTGAAGCCTGCTGCGTGCTTTCTATGGTTGTATTTAAATTACTTCCAGTTAGTACACGAGTTTCAACGGCAAAATCGCCTTCTTCTAATGCAGGAATAAATTCACCCCCTAAAAATGTTAACGTAACTATAGCTGATACAAATAATGTAAGTACGATAGCTAAAATGGTTTTAGGATAACGTAAAACTTTACCTAATGTGTTTTGATAAGTTTTTTCGATGCCAGCCATTAATTTATCTGAAATATTTATTTTATGTTTTGTTTTTTTACTTAAAAATAATGCACTCATCATGGGTATATAAGTAAGTGAAAGCACAAACGCACCAAGTAGCGCAAAGGCAACGGTTTGGGCCATTGGCTTAAACATTTTTCCTTCAATGCCTTGCAATGTAAATATGGGTAGGTACACTACTAAAATAATTATCTGACCAAATACGGCGCTATTCATCATTTTACTTGCAGAGTAATTTACCTCGCTATTCATTTCTTGTTGATTTAATTGTGCAATGTTTTTAAATTTTTTACTGTGTGATAGCTGGTGCATTACCGCTTCAACAATAATAACGGCTCCATCAACAATAAGCCCAAAATCTAAGGCTCCTAAGCTCATTAAGTTTCCGCTTACACCAAACGTGTTCATTAAAATGATGGCAAATAACATAGCCAATGGAATTACAGAAGCTACTAGTAATCCCGCTCTAAAGTTTCCTAAAAACATAACGAGTACAAATACCACAATCAAAGAACCTTCCATTAAATTTTGCTCTACAGTACCAATGGCATTGTTTACCATTTTTGTTCTATCTAAAAAAGGCTCAAGTACAACGCCTTCTGGCAATGTTTTTTGAATTTGCGCTACGCGTTTTTTTACATTTTTTATTACTTCACTACTGTTTGCTCCTTTCAACATCATTACAACTGCACCCGATACCTCGCCCTTATCGTTATAACACATAGCTCCATATCGGGTAGAATATCCTACTTTTATAGTGGCTACATCTCTTATAAATAATGGATTTCCGGTAGATGTATTTTTTATAGAAATATTTTCAATATCGCTTATGTTTCCTATTAAACCCTCTGTACGAATAAATAAAACGGTTGCGCCTTTTTCGATATATGTACCTCCGGTGTTCTGATTATTTTTTTCAAGTGCAGAAAAAACATCACTAATAGTTACATTATACGATTGTAGTTTATTTGGATCAATAGCAATTTCATATTGTTTTAATTTTCCTCCAAAACTATTTACTTCTGCAACGCCTTTTACTCCTAGTAATTGCCTGCGAACAATCCAATCTTGAATGGTTCTTAATTCGGTCTCGTTATATTTTGTTTCGTAACCTTCCTTTGCCCTAACCACATACTGATAAATCTCACCTAGTCCGGTAGAAACTGGTCCTAATTCTGGAGATCCAATATTTTGAGGAATTTGTGTTTGTACTTTTTGCAATCGTTCGGCTACTTGTTGTCTTGCCCAATAAATATCGGTTGCATCATTAAAAACAATAGTTACTAAAGATAAACCGAAGCGTGAAAAGCTTCGAATTTCTTTTAAACCCATGATGTTACTATTTGCTTGCTCTATTGGAAAGGTTACTAGCCTTTCAATATCGGTAGCACCATACGATGGGGCAACAGTAATAACTTGTACTTGATTATTGGTAATATCGGGTACAGCATCTATGGGTAACTTCGTTGTTTCGTAGGCGCCATAACCAATAAGGGCCATAATGAAAAGGCCTACAATGAGTTTGTTTTGTATGGAAAACCTAATTATCTTATCCAGCATAATTATTTTCTTGTTATAAATTTAAAATAAAAAACATGCTTTTTAGAATACACAAGAAGCGTATTTAAAATGTATGAAAATCAAATTGTAGCTAACAAGATTTTGGCGGTTGCCAAATTGCAGAAAGATAAGATGGTATTAAAGATTTTTCGGAATAGATTAAATATATTTTACTTTCTGAATATATTGGCTTGGTAGTAAAATTAGTTGCATCATTAGAAATAAAAGCAACTACACTGGTATTAATACAGCCGTCATGCGATTTAAATGGCAATTTCATTTCTTTGTCTTCATCTCCATCATTATCGTTAGGTTGGGCGTAATGAATCACCAAAAAATCAAATAACGACAGTCCATTATTTTTTTCTTTGTGTTCTGTATAATGCTCAATTAAAGCGGGCAATTTAACTAACTGAATTAACTCAGTTATGCAGATTAAATAAATTGATAGAAGTGTTATAGCAAATGACTTTCTCACTAAAGCAAAATTAGCAATTTTATTAAACCTCACATAAATATCAGAGAAATATAATCGGTGTTTAAATACAACAATTATAAATAAAAACAGGTTTCGAACTATTTAATCTAATTACGAAAAGATTCTTAAACCTTAATCACCGCTTTTTTTAGAAAGTGCAAATACACGGGTAATATTAAATCCTATACGCACACCGGATGCTTTCCATGTAGTATTGGTAGTCATTAAATAACTATTTTCCATTATACCAAACGAGTTAGTAGCAAATAGTTGAAAAACGTGCCCACCTGTTTCAATTTCCCAGCCAATACCCATAGAATTATAATAGGTAGTTCCTGCTGCAGCATAATTTGTGTTTAAACGATACGCATATTCAAAAATAATTGCCTGACGTTTATTGTATTTTGCTCTTATAATACCGGTTAAAGCAACACAATCATTTTTTGAAAGACCATTTGCACTTCCTGCCAAGTTATAATGTACATAAGCTGGCGCTACTTGTAAAGATAACCAAGGTGTAACTTTACACGCAATAATTAATTCGTTTACATAAGATACTCTATCAGCTACATTATTATAAAATTTAATGGGTTCACCTAAATAAGGGTCTTTTTGAAAGGTATGGTAAACACCACCAAAATAAGTAATTGTAAAAGGAAAGCCATGTTTTACTTGTCTGATGATTTTCCATTTAAAAAAAGCTTCAGCTGTTTTGTTTTCTATGCATCTAGAAATACCAACCATCCAACGCCCGGTATGACTATATTCTAAGCTAAGCATTAAGTTTGCAGGCCCATCAATACCCCAAGCGTTATTTGCGCCTGAGTTAAGAGCACCAAATCTGTGCGATATGCGAAAATCTAAACAACGTTTTCCTAAAATTTCGGATGTATGAAAATTAATATTACGTGTTGATTTAAAAGTAGAAGGCACAAATTCTTTTTCTTTTTTTGCCCCATCATCAACCATGCTTAATAAGTCAGGCTCTCCGCCGTTGCTGCTATTTACAACAGGTTGCTCTTCTTTTTTAGGTTCTTCAACAACTACGGGTTTAGCTTCCTCTACCGGTTTTGTAGTTTGGGTAACGTCGCTACCATCAACCGGAATTTTTAAATCTTGCCCAACAACAATACCTTTGTTTGCACTTGGGTTTTCTTTTAAAATAGTATTTACATCTACATTATAAATTTTAGCAATACCATACAAACTTTGTGCGTGGGCAACTTTATGCAAGTAATATTTTTTGCCATTAACGGTTGTAATGTTAGTGCTTTTACCGGTAGTTTGTGCATTACCAGAATTGACAAAAGCAAAACAAAAAATAAAAAGAGATACGCGTACTAATTTTTTATTAAAATTATAAATGACTGATTTCATATAATAGGGCTAAATGTGCTTTAAGTTTAATTATTTTT
>CAIXZI010000216.1 GCA_903923915.1 uncultured Bacteroidota bacterium | reverse complement strand
AACAGAGCCATTAGAACCTAGCACGTTTCCAAAGCGGGTAGTTATAAATTTTACGTTAGATTTTTTTCCTAAAGATTGTGTATAAATCTCGGCAATGCGTTTGCTGGCTCCCATAACATTGGTAGGGTTTACAGCCTTATCAGTAGAAATTAATACAAATTTTTCAATATTAAATTCAACGGCTAAATTGGCTGTAATTTTTGTACCTAATACGTTTGTTAAAATAGATTCTGACGGATTATTTTCCATCATAGGCACGTGTTTATAGGCTGCTGCGTGATAAACTAATTGCGGTTTAAAGGTGTTAAATACATTACGCATCCTATCAGGGTTGCGCACATCACCCATTACCACTTCAAACTTTTGAGGAGCGTATTTTTCTGAAAGCTCCAATTCCATTTCGTGCAACGGACTCTCGGCATTATCCAACAAAATAACTTTTTTAGGATGAAAACGAAGTATTTGTCGTACTAACTCGCTACCAATAGAGCCTGCAGCACCTGTTACCAAAATAACTTTGTTTTGTAATTGTTGCTCAATTAAAGATACATCAAGCTTAATAGCATCACGTTCTAATAATTGTTCAATTTCTATGGTTTTTAACTGATTTAAACTCAGCTCACCATTAATCCATTTACTAACAGGCGGCACACTAAGCACCCTAACGTTATGCTGTAAGCAGGTTTCAACCAATTCGTTTTTTCTTGCCGAAGAAATATTTAAAATAGAAATAACAACGGTTTCAATTTCTTTGTCTTTTATTAGTTCAGCCAGTTTATCGGGTTGATAAATAAAGACACCTTCCAAACTGCGACCTTTCTTTTTAACATCATCATCAATAAAACCAATTACTTTGTATTTAACATCTACATCACGCTCTAGCGTGCGCTTGGTAACAATTCCTGATTCTCCGGCACCATAAATTAACACATTGGTTTTTTTTCTGTCGGGGTTTTTACGTTCAAAATAAATGGCTTTAACTGCCAAGCGAGATGCAATCATAATAAACATGGTACAAAGAGCATCTATTATAATAACCGACTGCGGTATATAATAAACCCCTACAATTAAACGAGTAGTAAAGTTTATTAAAAACAAAATACCGCTGCCAAGTAATACTATTAGTAATATGCGCATGCTGTCTTTAGAGCCTGTATAACGCACAACCCCTTTATAGGTTTTAGAAATTACAAAACTAAAAAGGCGAATACCTAAAACCATCCCATAATCTATGGGCATGTTTTTTAAATCTTGTGGAGGGATTGAAGCAAAATTAAAACGTAAAAAGAAAGCCAGAGTTAACGAAAACGCACATATAATAACATCTATAATTAATATAGACCAACGTGGTAAATTGTTTTTCCAGAAAAAATCAAGCAGTCTGTACATACCGCATAAAATTAAACAGTTAATTGGTACTACGTAAAATTATTTTTTAGCGTATATTCGCATACCCAAAATGAAAAAATATTTCTTCGCATTATTTATAGTTTGTGTTGGCTTTTCTGCCTTTGCACAAAGGTTTCATCGTTCTGAATATAAAGACAGCTGCCACCATATTATGGTTGTTGGTGTTCATATTTCAGGTCAATTGCCTTATGGCGATTTATCAAATCGTTTTGGACCAAACTTTAGCGCAGGTATGCCTGTTTTCTATAAAACAAGTAAAAATTTAATTTTTGGTGTTGAAGGCAATTATATTTTTGGTGGAAATGTTAGAGAAAACCCTTTAGATTATATGTACACCAGTGCCGGCACTATTACCAACGGAAGCGGAAATCCGGGGCAACTTAGGCTTAACGAACGTGGCTTTACCTCTTATGCCATTGTAGGACACGTATTTAACCAGCTGGGCAAAAACAAAAACAGTGGCTTATTGGCTTATATTGGTTTAGGGTATATGCAACATAAAATTAGTATTTACGATGTGGGTAAAAGTTTGCCACAGGTGTATGGCGATTTAAAAAAAGGATACGATAGATTAACGGGTGGCCCGGCTGCTATGCAGTTTATTGGCTATATGTTTTTAGCTAAAAACCGCTTGGCAAATTGTTACGCAGGTTTTGAATTTCAGGAAGGATACACGAGTGGTTTACGTGGTTATCAGTATGACACCATGACTTCTGACAGCAAAAAACGATTAGATATTTTAATTGGTTTTCGTATTGGATGGATGTTACCGCTTTACAAAAAAGCACCTAAAGAATTTTATTACAACTAAGGTATGTTGTTTTATAATTTAGTCATTTTTCTTTATTGGTGCGCAGTACATATAGCTTCTTTGTTTAATGAAAAAGGCCGTAAATGGGTTTCGGGAAGAAAAAATATTTTCTCTCGTATAGAAACTACCCTAAAAGAAAAAAGTATTACCGGAGCTGTTATTTGGGTGCATTGCGCCTCTTTAGGTGAATTTGAGCAAGGCCGACCCGTAATTGAAGGCTTTAAAAAAGCAAACCCAAACATAAAAATTGTACTTACTTTTTTCTCGCCATCGGGATATGAAATCAGAAAAAACTATGAGTATGCTGATGCTGTTTTTTATTTACCACTTGATTTTAAAAGCAATGCCCAACAATTTATAAAATTAATAAAGCCCAAAGCAGCTATATTTATTAAGTATGAATTTTGGTTGAATTATATTGCTGAATTGAATAATCAAAACATTCCAATTTACTTAATAAGTGCGGTATTCAGACCCGAGCAGCATTTCTTTAAATGGTATGGCGATATATTTTTTAAGGCATTAAAATCGTACAAAAAAATATTTTTACAGGATGCAAGCTCTTTTCAATTATTAAAAGATAAGGGATTAAATAATATTGAAATTGCAGGGGATACGCGCTTTGACAGGGTTTTTGAAATTGCTCAAACAAAAACGGCTTTGCCTCTTTTAGATAGTTTTTGTAATCATCATAAAATATTGGTTGCAGGCAGTACCTGGCCCAAAGACGAAGAAATTATAATTGAAACGTATAAAAAACTAAAAGAAAAACACGCAGATTTAAAGCTAATCATTGCTTCGCATGAAGTAAATAAAGCTTCTACATCTCGTATTGAAAGCCTAATTGGCAACGCTAAATACAGTCTTTATACAAACCCAACAGAATTAGAAACTGCGGATATTTTACTTATTGATACCATTGGTATTCTTTCTCAGTTATATCGTTATGGAACAGCTGCCTATATTGGTGGAGGCTTTAATGATGGTATTCATAACATATCAGAAGCATTAGTGTATACTATTCCGGTGGCGTTTGGCACTAATCACCACAAGTTTGTTGAAGCCGCAGAAACATTACAATCGGGCATCTCTAAAGAAATTAATTCTTCGGATGAACTATATGCGTTTTTTGATAAGATTATTTCGGATAGAAAATACCAAGAGCAATTAAGTACAGATGTAAAGAATTACATGCAAAATAAAGCGGGAGCAACTAATAGAATACTTTCAACGTTAAATACTATTTCAGTTTAAATACCAAAATATCTCCGCTGTCTAAGCAAGGCACAATAAAGGTATCGCCAAACACATCAAACCCAGAAGGACTTTTAAGCATTTCATCTTCAAAAACAATAATTGTTTTTTTTGTTTCTAAGTCTATTTCCCAAATTTTACCATGGTTATAATCTGCACCCCAATCGCTTACCAATAGCTTATTGTTATATAGTTTCATGCCATCTAAATGCCCTAATTCTTTTATTAGCGTACTTACTTTATTGGTTTCTACATCATACTCATAAATGCTTCCTTTCTTTTTGTCTTTAGATGAAAACCCACAAGCATATATTTTCTTGTCGTTGCGACACAAACCATTAGCCCCTTCTACACTATTGTTAGATAGATTTATAATTTCTTTGGAGAATAAAGTAACCGCATACAACTCGTGTTTATTTGTAACCGAAACCAACAGGGTATTATCATCCAGCATAAAAACATCGTTTAAGGCAACGGTAGTATCTTCAAAGGCTATTACATCTGTTTTAAGGCCGGTTTCAATATTTGCCATTACAATTCTATCTACATCAGCAATGTAAAGTGTATTACCGCTAACCATCATGCCTTTTGGAGCATTGAGTTTAAAGGTTTTATTGAGTTTGTTTTTTGCATTAATGTTTGCCAACGTACACTGGTAAACCACCCCATCACTATCTCGCTTGGTAGATTCAAAGGTTTTACCAATATCTGCAATTAATACTTTGTCGTTACTAACAATACAAATATTCTCGGGGTGTTTAAATGCCTTTGACCTTGAAACAAACTCAAACTTTGTTTGGGCGTAAATAGAAACAGGAAGCAATAATAAAAGTAAACATCTAAACATATATGTAAAATTATAAAAATCTCAGTCTGTTTAAATTTTACTGAATTATTTTTAATGTTCTTTTTCCTTAACGAAAAAGAACCAAAAAGTTAAGGCAAAACGAACTCCCACACACAAATCCAGTCTGCTCCGCGTTTTGCCGGGCTTGCGCGCTGGTTTCAGATAACGATTATGGGTAAACAGAAGCTTGTTCACATAAATTCGGGACAGGCGTCCATGAACGGTGCGAACTTGAGTACGGCAAAAGCCCTGTGGGCTTTTGAGCGGGGTTGTGCGATTGAAAGCCAAGCAGGGCAGTCTGTGCGTATCGCAGCGAATGTTGGCGTTCGTGGTGGCTTTTTGAATACTTTTTTGCGGCAGAAAAAAGTATTTCTACTTAAAAATTCTTTATCAACAAATTATTAAACTTCGGTTTCAACGCCTGTATTTAACGTAATTTTAGCTCTTAATTTTTTAATATGCCCTGAGCCGATAGGCGAATGCATGAATACCATTTTAATAAAACAAAAGAGATATGAATAAAGCAGATGTATTGTTAGGCCTACAATGGGGCGATGAAGGTAAAGGTAAGGTTGTAGATGTGCTAACTCCCTCTTATGATATGATTTGTCGTTTTCAGGGCGGACCAAATGCAGGGCACACTTTAGAGTTTAACGGTATTAAACACGTACTAAATACTATACCAAGCGGTATTTTCCATAAACATTGCACCAACGTTATTGGTAATGGTGTGGTTATCGATCCTGTTATTTTAAAAAGAGAAATTGATGCCCTTATAAAAATGGGTGTTGACATAAAAAAGCAATTATTCATCAGTAAACGTGCGCATTTAATTTTACCTACACATCGCTTGTTAGATGCAGCTTCTGAAGCAGCTAAAGGAAAAGAAAAAATTGGCTCTACCCTTAAAGGTATTGGCCCAACCTACATGGATAAAACCGGACGTAATGGTTTACGTGTAGGCGATATATTAGCCACTAACTTTAAAGAAAAATACAATGCTTTAGTGGAGAAACACAAACAACTTTTAGCCTTTCATAATTTTGAATATAACCTGACAGAGCTTGAACCGGCTTGGTTTCAGGCCATTGATGAGTTAAAGCAACTTACGCTTATTGATAGTGAATACTACATTAACGAAGCACTAAAAGCTGGAAAAAGAGTTTTAGCCGAAGGCGCGCAAGGCTCTATGCTTGATATTGATTTTGGTACCTACCCTTTTGTAACTTCTTCAAATACCATGACAGCAGGTTGCTGCACGGGCTTGGGTATCTCTCCCCGTTCGGTTGGAAACGTAATTGGTATTTTTAAAGCCTATTGCACGCGTGTTGGTAGTGGCCCTTT
>CAIXZI010000215.1 GCA_903923915.1 uncultured Bacteroidota bacterium | reverse complement strand
CCCATTTGCAAACTACAACCCAATAAAACAGCGGTTTTTAAACGAATCATATTAATATACTCGTCGATAGAAACATTATTTTTTGTTTCAAAATCCATGTCAAGTTGTTGTCCTTCACAAACTTCAACTGCCATTTTAGAAAAAACGCTTTGCAGCTCAAAGGCTATTTCTTTATCAGCTTTTGCCAATTCCTGATATGCCTTTACCAATAAAACATCTCCACTTAAAATAGCCACATTGGTATTCCATTTTTCGTGTACCGTTTGTTTGTTTCGTCGCAAAGGCGCATTATCCATAATGTCATCGTGTATTAATGAAAAATTATGAAACAATTCTATAGATGTGGCAGCTGGTAAACAAGAAGAGATGTCTTTATGAAAAAAATCGGCTGCAATTAAAGTTAGTAAAGGCCTAACACGCTTGCCACCTAAGGCTAAAAAATAAGTTAGTGGCTCATATAAATTTTTAGGCATTTTAGGAAATTGATTTACAGCCTGAGAAAAATATTCATCAAACGTAATCGAAAAATTTGTGTACGGGTTTTCTGTCATTATTTTTTTTCTTTCCAATTCCACCACTTTAATTTTTCGGTATCATGTTTCTTTTCTGTAGCATAATAAACAGCACATCTAAAAACATATAATAAACACCTATCTTGCACCAAACCTGCGTACTGATTTGACAAATGATACAATTCATCTGGCGATTGATTTTTTAAAGCTGCAATACTTTTAATGTTGATATTCCATAAATCGTTAGCAATTGATTTACCAACACCCGGAATTTGCATCAATTCTTTTATAGCAATACTTTTATTTTTAGTTTCAATCGTTAACAAAAAACTACAGTTTTAACAGATAGTTTCCATAACCGCTTTTTGTAAGTGGTTGTGCTATTTTATGTAGCTGTTCTTTATTAATGTATCCCATGTTGTAGGCAATCTCTTCAATACATCCAATTTTTAAACCCTGACGCTCTTCAATAACCTGTACAAATTGTCCGGCTTGCATAAGCGATGCAAACGTACCAGTATCAAGCCACGCAGTACCTCTATCAAGTATGCGCACTTCTAATTTTTTATCTTCTAAATATTTTTTATTTACGTCGGTAATTTCATACTCGCCACGCGGACTTGGTTTTAAATCTTTAGCAATTTGTACAACTGTATTATCGTAGAAATATAAACCCGGCACTGCATAATTAGATTTTGGATGGGCGGGTTTTTCTTCAATAGAAAGTACTTTGTGGTTTGCATCAAAATCAACCACACCATAACGCTCAGGGTCACTTACGTGATAAGCAAATACGATACCTCCATCAGGGTTTTTGCAGGTTTGCAACTGGCGACCTAAGCCTTGTCCGTGAAAAATATTATCCCCTAATACTAGAGCAACTTTATCGTTGCCAATAAATTTTTCGCCAATAACAAAAGCTTGTGCTAAACCATTTGGAACGGCTTGCACGGCATAAGAAAACGTACAGCCAATTTGAGAGCCATCTCCCAATAATTTTTCGAAGTGAGGTAAATCTGCCGGTGTAGAAATTATTAAAACCTCATTAATGCCTGCCATCATTAGGATAGAAAGCGGATAATAAATCATTGGTTTATCATACACAGGCATCATTTGTTTGCTCATAGCAAGTGTAAGTGGATGCAAACGTGTTCCAGAACCTCCGGCTAAAATTATCCCTTTCATATAAAAAAGTTTTAAAAGTAAATTACAAGCGAATTTAAAATTAATCTGCTAAACGATTAACAATTTCAAGTTCTTTTTTGTAAATTCTTTTCTTATTGAAATAGCGTACATCCTGAATAATTTGCCTTACATATACAGCGCCACCAAAAGAATAAAACCATCCATTAAAATTTAAGCGGGAATTATCCGAAATTACAAACCGATAGCCCCCCATTACATTTATGGCAAACCATTTGGTAGGCTTAAAATAGACATCTAGTGCGGTACCCAGCGGAAACAAAACTCCTTTTCTTGTAGGAAGTGTTTTACCTGTAAGTGCATCTGCACT
>CAIXZI010000214.1 GCA_903923915.1 uncultured Bacteroidota bacterium | reverse complement strand
TATGTAACCTATAGCGTTGTCGGTACTAATTCGGTTGGTTGTATATCTCAAGTGGTTGCCGTAACCGTACAGCCTAAACCACTACCAATTTATTCTCCTAATGATACTATATGCAAAGGAGCACATGCCCAATTATCAGTTACAGGTATGCCTGCAAATACAATATATCATTGGGGAGCAGCTTTTGGTGCAGGGCTTGGTTCTAATGCTGGTTCTATAGTAAATGAAACACCCATATACTACAATGTAAATCACGGATTTGCTGATACTACTATTATTGATACAATTCTTGTGCATGTTCCCGGTTGCCCTAATTATGCACCTCATATAATTCAGGTTATTGTCAAACCTAAAGCCGTTACAAGTTTCACTTTAACCCAAGATGCTGCGCCATATACTTGGGATGCTTATCCAACATATTCATCAAACGTTATAAGCGCCACTTGGAATTGGGGTGATGGTACAAGCACAAACGGACTTTATCCAAGTCATACATACTCTGCTGCAGGTTCGTATAGTATTTGTGTAAGTGTATCAAATGGCTTTTGTAATACTAATTACTGCCAAAGCGATTCTGTTTATCGTTTAGCATACAACAGCTTAAATAGTAACATGGTATATATAAATGTTTTAAGTAGTGCGGTGGGTATTAATCAATACTTAAATCTCAATAGTAATATTTCTATTTATCCCAATCCAAGCAACGGTATTATTAATATTACAAATACAAAAAATATAGATGAGTTAAAAGTTAGCGATATGCTTGGGCAAGTTGTTTATGAGGCAAAACCAAATGCAACAACAAATGCTACTTTGCAACTAACTAATGCAGGTGTTTATTTTATTAGCATTACGGCAGGTAAAGAGCTAAGTACAAAAAAGGTAATTGTAAGTAAGTAGCGTTGTTATTCTAAATAAACAGTCTCTTTTCCGCTTACAGAAAAATCAGCAACAATGTGTTCTTGCAAAGTGGTAGAAAGTGAAAGTCCAACAAAATCAGCCTTTACTGGGTACTGCGTATGACTTCTGTCAACCAAAATAACGGTATGTAATTTTTTTATAGGTTGCGTTAAAAAAAGTTGAACCGCATAAATAAGTGTTTTGCCGCTATTTAATACATCATCAACCACAAAAATGGTTTTGTTCTTATAATCTGCCTCGGTAAAATCTACAACAGGTTTTTTAGCTAAAGGATTTTTTTTGTCTAAGGTAATTTTACCAAGCGTAATTTTATAAGGCGCTATTTTTTTGAGAATGGCACTTAATTTTTTTGCTACCAAATAACCGTTACCCTCAATGCCAGTTAGCATAATTTCTTTTTCTTCTACTGTATGCTCGTAAATTTCGTACGCTAAACGATTTAATTTTTGCTGTATTTGCTGGGTGTTTAATATTTCTACTTTTTTCATAAAGGACAGAATTATTTCATAAATTTATTTTTCACATCAGTAAACACCGGAAAGTTGTTGTAATGCCAGTTGTTTACAACGCGACAATCCTTCATCAGCATTAAGCCCGGGTTAGAGCGTATCATGGTTTTTAAAACTATACCATCCATATTATAAAAATCGTACAGGGCATTGTACTTATGTTTATAGTCGCTTATCTGCTCGTTACTTGATGCCGTTAAAGCAATAAAATTGATTTTGTTTTTT
>CAIXZI010000213.1 GCA_903923915.1 uncultured Bacteroidota bacterium | reverse complement strand
GTATTAAATTCTTCTTCTAACTCTTTACAAGCTATTGTACAAACACTTTCAAGTTTTAAAACCAAAAGGGGTAGTTTGTCTGTTTGTTGCTGTGTGTATGCATACTCTTGTACTTCTTTCGCCATATTCTCAAAATCTTTACTAATGCCCATGATAGAAAATGAGGGAATCATTTTATGAACTACAGAATATAATAAACTCCAGTCTTTATCTTCTAAACTTTGTTTCATTGCACTTATTAAAGGAAGAGTTTGCTCTAGATAAAGAGAAATCATTTCCATCATTAATACCGGATTTGATTTTGTTCGTTGATTTAGATAATGCAAATCAATGTATTTTATTTTTTTACTCTTATTTCTTTCAACTTCTTTATCGGTATTAGCCTTTATAGCTGTTGGTTTTTTTACAAGACTAATTATTTTACTGTATAACACTCTTTCATCAACTGGTTTTGCAATATAATCGTTCATGCCAACTGCCTTACATTTAGCTAAATCAACTGTGGTTACATCAGCCGTTAAAGCAATAATAGGGATATTAGATTTCATGGTGTTACGAATATATTCTGTAGCCTCAAACCCGTTCATTTCAGGCATTTGTAAGTCCATTAAAATAATATCGTACTGTTTTGTTTGTAGTTTTTCTATGGCTATTTTTCCGTTACTGGCAATATCGCGTTCAAAACCAAAATCATCTAATAATGTTTTCATTAATAATTGATTGAGGGCAATATCTTCTACAACCAATACGTTTATATTTTTAACTTCATTATTTAATTCTACCGTCCCTGTTTCTAATTCGGCTTTGGCTTTTGTTTTTTGAAAACTTAATGTAAAACTAAAAGTAGAGCCTTCGTCAGTTTTACTTTTTACAGATATGTTTCCACCCTGAGGTTCTACCAATTGTTTAACAATAGCAAGCCCTAAGCCTGTTCCTCCATACAACCTTGCGGTACCACTTGATGCCTGCTGAAAGTTTTCAAAAATATGTTCTAATTTATTTTTGGGTATTCCAATTCCGGTATCTATAACGGCAAATTGAATAGTTGCTTTCTCTTCATCTTCGCTTAGTAAATGAACGCTTACTGTAATTTTTCCTTTGGTGGTAAACTTTACTGCATTACTAACCAGGTTTAAAATAATTTGATGTAAACGTACCGGGTCTCCAACTAATACTTCAGGTATTTTGCTGTCGTATTCTTTAACTAATTCTAAATTTTTTTCCTGAATTTTTGTTTCAAATAAATGAAGCATGGCAGAAATAGATGCAGATAATTTAAACGGTGTGTGCTCAAAAGTCATTTTTCCGGCATCTACCTTTGCAAGGTCAAGTATGTCATTTATCAATACAATCAAAGCGTCGCCGGATATTTTAATGGCATTTAGGTATTCTTTTTGCTTTTCATTTAATTCTGTCTTCAGCACAACTTTGGTAAAGCCAATAATCGCATTCATAGGTGTGCGAATTTCATGACTCATGTTTGATAAAAATTGTTGCTTTGCTTTTACGGCATCCTCTGCTATTCGTGTGGCGCTTTCGGCTTTGCTTTTTGCTTCTTCGGCAATTTCGGTAGCTAATTCGGCAAATATTTTTGCTTCAATTAATTCGGTTGCAATTCTTTTTTGTTCGGTAACATCTCTAGCAACAATTACTACACCTAATACATTTCCATTACCATCTTTATAAACCGATCCATTAAATAATACATCAGTAAGCTTGCCATCTATATGACGAAGGGTTAATGGAGAATCGGCTACAGAGCCTTTTGCAAATACTTCCTGATAAACTTCATTGGCTTTTTGTGGCTCTGTAAAATAATCAAAGAAATCTGTACCGGTAAGTTTTTCGCGTGTTAGTCCTGTAATATTTGCTAATGCCTGATTCATGTCAGTTATTTTCCCTTCGGTACTTATCGTAATTAATGGATCTAAGCTGGCTTCAATTAAGCTTCTGGCGTATTGAGATTCATGCTGTTTTCTTGTTTCCATTTCAATTGATGTTATTTAAATCGCTTGAATTTCCTATCTCTTCAATTGGACTTCTTCTTTTATCTTTTAATTGTTTAAAATGAGAAGGAGATAAACCGGTAACTTTTTTAAATTGATTGGATAAATGTGCAACACTACTGTAATTCATTTTCCAGGCAATTTCTGTAATGTTAAGTTCGCCGTAAATGATGAGTTCTTTTATTCGTTCAATTTTATGCGAGATAATAAATTGCTCTATAGTAGTTCCTTGTACTTCTGAGAATAAATTTGAAAGGTAGGTATAATCATGATTTAATTTTTCGCTTAAAAAATTAGAAAAATTTACCTTTATCATTTCATCTGTATGATGAACCATTTCTATAATTACATTTTTTATTTTTCCAATTAGTACGGCTTTTTTATCGTCCATTAATTCAAGCCCCGAATTAAAAAGAACGATTTTAAGTTCTTCTCGTTGTAAAATAGAAATGTTTTCCATTATTTCAACCTCGCCTAAATCAACCACAATAAAATGCAGTCCAAGTTTTTTTAACTCTTCTTTTACCACCATTTTACAGCGGTTACTTACCATATATTTGATGTATAATTTCAAATTTATTTTAATAATAGATACATACAAAACTGTGTAATGACGAGCCCGAATTGTTACACAACTTTTTAAATAAGTTGCATAATTCACACATACACTAGTGTTATTAGCCCTTTGAGGTAGAGATTCTTAAAGAAAAACAG
>CAIXZI010000212.1 GCA_903923915.1 uncultured Bacteroidota bacterium | reverse complement strand
TATATCTATTTACACACGATGAAGAAAAAAATAATAACGGTAGGCAGCTAAAAGAAGCCGCTTTATAGGCGGTTAGAACATAGCGGTTTATTTTAGCTGCTGTTAGGTATCAGTATTTTTTGGATGGCGTGCGGTGGGAAATAACAACTAATAAATATAAAATGAAAGAGATCGTAACTTTTGGTGGTGGTACAAACGGAACAGCAATGTTGATTAATATGGTAAAATATCAAATAAAACCTGATGAAATACTTTTTTCAGATACAGGAGGCGAAAACCCTTATACATACGAACACATTGCAGAGATGAATAAATGGCTACAAAGTAAAAACTTTCCATTAATTCAAACTTTGAGATATAAAACAAAGAACGGAGATGAGTTGACATTAGAGCAGGACTGTTTAAATAACAACACTATTCCACCTGTTGCTTTTGGTTGGAAAACTTGCTCTCAGAAGTTTAAAATACAGCCAGTAGAAAAATATTTAAAAGCTAAATATCCAACGGAAAAATTAAGAATATGGGTTGGTTTTGATGCAGGAGAAGAAAGAAGAATAAAAGCAAACCCAAACGAAAACTTTGAAAATTACTACCCTTTAATTTATTGGGGATGGGATAGAGAGAAATGTATTGAAGTAATACAAAATACAGGATTGAAACAACCCGGAAAGAGTAGCTGTTTTTTTTGCCCTAATATGAGAAAAAACGAAATATTAAGATTGCCTGATGATTTAAAAGATAGAGCAATAGCAATGGAAAAAAACGCTACAAAACTTGCAGAAATTAAAGGACTTGGCAGGAATAAAAGTTGGACTGATGTAATAAATGCAGATAGATCACAATTAAAAATAGATTGGGACGAGGAAGATTGGCATCAACCTGTTTGCGAATGTATCGACTAACACACATTTTAAAAACTTGCAAAGTTTTAAGAGTGCGATGGATAAAAAATATTGTACCTAACGTTGGTGGTATGGTTAGTTGGGGATTAGATACCACGAACCTATCCACTGAGTAGAAACTTAATAAATAGTAGAAATGAATAAACAACAGATAAGCCCCCAATTAACTATACCACGTGTTAACCGCTGCCTTTTGGTTCTTGTCGGTTGTGAAGAAAGTCAAACAGTTTGCAAGGCTTTTAGAGCATTGGGACACGAGGCGTATAGTTGCGATTTATTACCTTGTAGTGGTGGACACCCTGAATGGCACTTACAAATGGACGTGTTTGAGGCTATAAAACTAAAAAAGTGGGATATTGGTATCTTTCACCCTGAATGTACAAGACTTACAGTTGCAGCCAATAAATATTATAAGCCGGAATATGCCGAAAGATTCCCGACTATTAATGAAGATAGGGAAAAAGCAGTTAAGTTTTTTATGAAACTTACTGAGGTGGATATACCAATGACGGCAATTGAAAACCCGATTGGCATAATGAGTACAAGATACCGAAAAGCAGACCAAGTAATACAGCCTTATTGGTTTGGTGATGCTGAACGAAAAGGGACTTGTTTGTGGCTTAAGAACCTACCTAAATTGGTTGCTACAAATATGGTTGAACCTGATATAATTAAACACAAAAGCGGACGAACCGACAGCCGATTGCATTATGAAACTTTTAAATTACCGAAAGAAGAAAGGCGAAAAGCACGTTCAAAAACCTTTCAAGGAATTGCAAATGCTATGGCTATGCAGTGGTCTTTTTAAGGTTGCGTATAACTACTCGCTAAGACCAATAGAACGAATAAATAATTGAAAATGAATACTGAAACTATTGATAATCCATATATAATAACCTACTCAAATCACTTTGTTTTTGAAAGTAAAACATTTGCTTTTCGTAAAAAAGAATTATTTGATATTAGTGGCATTCCTTCATTAATTGCAAGGACTGAACAAGGTTGGTGGATTGGACGTAAGCTATTGTCTAAGGCAAAAGCTAAAAAATTAGTTAAGCATGAACCCAAAGAGGTTGATATTTCAAATCTTCAATGGTTTGAGCAAGAAAAATTAAATGGAGTTTTTAATTTAGTATAAATAAGTATATAGTTACCAAATTTTTAAATGTGTGGCGCTATAGATTATAAATAAAAAAAAACCCCTACCAAATCGATAAGGGTTTTTAATTTAAGTATGTATTTTTTAAGGCTTCACTTCATCCAAAGATTCAAGTTGTTTTTTAGAAAGAT
>CAIXZI010000211.1 GCA_903923915.1 uncultured Bacteroidota bacterium | reverse complement strand
TCATACCTAAATTTACCTGTAATTTAATTTTTTAAAGATATGAAAAAACAGGCAAGTAATAGCGCTAAATTATAATCTATAAAAGTTGGGTAAAAAATATTTTTAGATGGAATTAAACCTTTGTTTAAATTTAGCATCATAGAGTAAATACCTTAAAAACAAAAACCATGAAAACCACTAAATTAACTTTAGCCCTTGCCGGATTGATGCTTGCAAGTGCAGTTGTTGTTTCTTCTTGTAAAAAAAGTTCAACAACAGAGCCTGCCAAAGATTCTGATACATCTGCGGCCAGCGATCACACAATGGCTGAAAACACAGCAAGTGATATTGAAAATATGGCAGCAGAATCATCAGAACAGGGTTCTTTAAGTTCGTATCGTTTAGGTAGCGGCCAAGAAAGTGTTTCTGCAATTAGTTGCGCTGCTATGACTTACGATACTACAAATAGAAAAATAACAGCCACTTTTAGTAATACATCTCCTTGTTTAGATGGGAGAACACGTAGCGGTTCATTAACATTTGATTATAACGCATCTGCCGCCGGCGCTAATCACTATCGTAACCCGGGTTTTACATGTACGGTTACTTCGCAAAATTATGTAGTTGATGGAAATGCGGTTACTATTAATAAAACTATAGCTAACACTACTTCTCCAACTTTTAATCCGGCTACTACAAATATGACTTGGTCTATAACTGCCACTGTTAATGTTGTTAAGGCGAGTGGTGGCACAGTTAGTTGGACATGCAACCGTGTAAAAACTTTACTAAATACAAGTGATGCTAATGTTTATCAAGGGCAAAGCACTCATATTAAATGGAATTTAGCAAAAGTTGGCCTTACCGGTAGTGCAACAGGTACAACCGCAGCAGGAAATAGCTTTACATCGAATATAGTTTCTCAATTAGTAAGAGATTTAACCTGTGCACCCGATGCAAACAGGCCAGGCCGCCATCCTTTTATACAAGGTGAAATTGATTTTACGCCAAGTACAAAAGCTACTCGTCATATTGATTATGGTTCTGGTACCTGCGATTTAAATGCCACAGTAACCATTAACGGAGTAAGTTACCCTATTACACTTCCTTAATTAATAAGAAATAAAAAACGATAAAAGCTGCAATAATTGCGGCTTTTATCGTTTATATAATTACAATTGTTTTTATAATTTTACCTCATTAACGAACAAACACCCGATACCGAACTAATAGCTTTATTTAAAGCTAATACCCAAAGAGATGGGGTGTTTGCTGTTATTGTAAAAAAGTATCAAAAGCGTTTATATTGGCACATCCGAAAAATACTTTTAGATCATGATGATACGGATGATGTATTGCAAAACACATTCATTAAAGCCTGGAAAGCCTTAGATAATTTTAAAGAAGAAGCCCAGTTGTTTACCTGGTTATATCGTATTGCAACTAATGAGGCATTGGGGTTCTTGAGGCAGAAAAACAGGGTATCCATACAATCTATACATCCAATTGAAAACCAACTAAGT
>CAIXZI010000210.1 GCA_903923915.1 uncultured Bacteroidota bacterium | reverse complement strand
TTGTGTTTTGGTTAAAGAAAATAAAAACTCAAATTATATTTTATTGGATATAAAGCAAGCAGATAAAATAATTTTAGAAAAATTATATACCTCTAAACAAATAAAATATAAAAGCGAGGCTCATCGGGTTGTACATGCCCAAAAAAGAATGAACGATACAGCACCCGCAGGTTTTACAACCATACGGATAGGAAACGAATATTACATCTTTAAAAAACACCGACCACAGGAAGATAAGTTTACTTTAATTAGTTTTAAAAATGAAAAGGTAGATTTTATAAAACTGGTAAATCAACTTGGCCGCCTTCTTGCCTGGGCGCAACTTCGTAGCTCTGGACTTGATAACACTGTTAATGGAGATGATTTAATTAAATTTGTGAACACAAGTAAATTAGAAGAGATTATACCCTGCGCTAAAAAAATATATAGGCATGTCTTAGCAGATTATAAGAGCTATCTGCACGATTATACTACGATTAAACAACCCAAAAAATAATTTTTTGCAGAATTAAAAAAAACAATTTACATTTGTAGCATCGAAATGAAAAAACAAATTTTAAATAATAGCTGGTGGTGGTTCTCAACAAATGTTGTGAACAGCTAAGTTATTGTATAAATTACATATAAATTTCAAAGCCCGTTGTTCACAAAACAGCGGGCTTTTTGTTTTTATAATAATTTGAAATTAAGATGAAAAAAATTAAAGTACATACCCTCACAAAAAAAATAAGCGGCGATTTGCTTACACCTGTTGGTATTTATCTTAAAATAAGAGATAAATACAGAGAGCCACTTTTGTTAGAAAGCTCAGATTATCACTCAAACAAAAATAGTAAATCGTTTATTTGCTTTGAGCCTCTAGCAAGTATTACTATTAATCAGAAGGAAGTTGTCTTTCAAAATGGAAGCGTATTGGAAAAACAAAAAACAACTACTTCTTTAAACAAAACAATAGAAATTTTTTCAACGTGTTTTGAAATCGGAACTAGTCAACAATCTTTGTTTGGTTACACATCTTACGAAGCTGTTCAGCTAATGGAAGATATAAGGCTAAAAAATTCTTCTCCAGAAACAGAAATCCCTCTTGCAATTTATTCTTTATATAAAAATACTATCGTCATAAATCATTTTAATGATGAAGTGGAAATTACTTGCAATTCGGAAAACGAAATAGATTTAAATCAACAAATCACTGAACTTGAAAATCTCTTACTAAATAAAACGGTTGCCGAATTTCTTTTTATGGTTGATGGCGAAGAATTATCTGATAATACAGATGCTGATTATTTAGAAATGATAAAGCAAGCCAAACAACATTGTAAGCGCGGAGATGTTTTTCAATTGGTGCTGTCTCGCAGATTTAGCAGGGCTTTTAAAGGAGATGAATTTAATGTCTATCGTCAATTGCGCCGCGTAAATCCCTCTCCTTATTTGTTTTATTTTGATTATGGGAATTTTAAATTATTTGGTTCATCACCTGAAGCGCAGTTAGTTGTACAAAATGGTAAAGCAGAAATTCATCCAATTGCCGGTACTTACAAACGCACTGATAACGATGAGGAAGATTTACGTTCTATTGAAAAATTGAAACAAGACAAAAAAGAAAATGCCGAACACATGATGTTGGTTGATTTGGCACGTAATGATTTAAGTATGCATTGTACAGATGTAAAAGTTGAAACATTAAAAGAAGCGCAGATATATTCACACGTTATACATTTAGTTTCAAAAGTTACAGGCTTACTAAAAAACAAATCTTCTGCGTTTAAAGTGTTGTGCGATTCTTTCCCTGCAGGTACTTTATCTGGCGCACCAAAACATAAAGCCATGCAGTTGATTGACACATATGAAAAAACTTCTCGCAGTTTTTACGGTGGTGCTGTTGGCTTAATAGGTTTAGATGGTTCGCTTAACCATGCCATTATGATACGTACTTTTCTTAGTAAGAATAATACGCTGTATTATAGAGCTGGCGCAGGCATTGTAGATTCGTCTATTAATGAAAACGAATTAAATGAAGTATATAACAAAATTGGTGCATTGAAAAAAGCTGTCGAACTTGCTTCGGGAAATAATATAAGTCATGCTGAACCTGTTTCAGTATCTGTAACAAATAAAAAATAAAAACATGAAAATTTTAGTATTTGATAACTACGATAGTTTCACGTACAACTTAGTTCACTTGGTGGAAAAGGTTTGCGATTATGAAATTGATGTTTTTCGTAATGACAAAATTAGTTTGCAAAAAATTAATGAGTACGATAAGATACTTTTATCTCCCGGACCAGGACTACCAATCGAAGCAGGTATTTTATTGGATGTTATAAAAACCTATGCGCCAACAAAATCTATTCTAGGTGTGTGCCTAGGCTTGCAAGCTATTGGCGAGTCTTTTGGCGGTAAACTTAAAAATTTGGATAATGTTTATCATGGCATTGCAACGCCTGTTCAAATTATAAAAGAAGATATTTTGTTTAATGATTGTCCGAAAGAATTTAAAGCCGGACGATACCATTCGTGGGTAGTTGATACAAATGGCTTGCCGGATTGTTTTGATGTTACATCCATTGATGAAGATAAAAATATCATGGCCATGAAACATAAAACATATAATATAAAGGGAGTACAGTTTCATCCTGAGTCAATTTTATCAGAGTATGGCGAACAAATTATTCGTAACTGGATTTTTAATTAATGCGAAATGAAAAAGTATTTAAAAAAACTATATGATAGTCAAATGCTTACCAAACAAGAGGCACGCGAGGTTTTACTTTTAATTTCAGAAGGAAAAGTTAATCCTGCTGAAGTGGCTTCTTTGCTTACTGTTTATTTAATGCGACCAATTAGCGTTGAAGAACTTAGTGGTTATCGTGATGTATTACTTGAGTTATGTATTCCTGTTTCTATTGAAAAAGAAACCATTGATGTTTGTGGTACCGGTGGAGACAGTAAAAACACGTTTAACATATCTACGTTATCTGCATTTGTAACTGCGGCATGCGGAGTGCCTGTTGCTAAACATGGTAATTATGGTGTGTCATCGGTTAGTGGTTCATCAAATGTTTTAGAACATTTGGGCTATAAATTTACCGCCAATGTTGATGCATTAAATAAGCAATTGGATGCACACAATATTTGCTTTATGCATGCGCCATTGTTTCATCCAGCATTAAAAGCAGTTGGTTCTATCAGAAAAGAAATGGGGGTAAAAACTTTTTTCAATATGCTTGGACCTTTAGTAAATCCGGCAAACACAACGCATAAAATGGTTGGTGTTTATAATTTAGAATTGGCGAGAGTGTATCATTATTTATTGCAACAAGAAAATCAAAAATATTGTATTGTTCATTCTTTAGATGGTTATGATGAGATTTCATGCACAAGTAATTTTAAAATTTATTCTCCGCTGGGCGAACAAGTTGTTAGTCCACAAGAATTTAATTTACCTATTATAAAAGAAGAAGATTTATTTGGAGGGAATGCAGTTGAAGAAGCTGCAACTATTTTTATGAACTTACTTCAAAACAAAGGAACTAAAGAGCAAAGAGATGTTTTGGCAATCAATTCAGCTTTTGCAGTTCATTGCTATACAAACAAACCTGTAGCAGATTGCTTGTTGCAAACAAGAGAAATTATTGAATCAAAAAAAGCTTATGATCTTTTTACAAATCTTATAAATAATCAATAGATGGATACTTTACAAACAATAGTAGAATATAAAAAGAAGGAAGTTGCGGAAAAGAAAAGTTTGTATCCCGTAAAATTATTGGAGAAAACTATTTACTTTAATTCGCCTTGCGTTTCGTTTAAAAAATATTTACAGCGTGATGATCTTACAGGTATCATTGCAGAGTTTAAACGCAAATCTCCTTCACTCGGTTTTATAAATAAATATGCAGATATAGAAAAAACAACGCTTGGCTATATGCAGGCTGGAGCAAGCGCTTTGTCAGTTTTGACCGATGCAAATTTCTTTGGCGGAAGAAATGAAGATTTAACTACGGCAAGAAAATTTAATTTTTGTCCGATTTTAAGAAAAGATT
>CAIXZI010000209.1 GCA_903923915.1 uncultured Bacteroidota bacterium | reverse complement strand
TCTTCTTCTTTTTGTTTATTATCTAAATAAACAAGTGCAGCTATAAAACCCCAAAAGGGTATAGAAAGTTTATCTGTATCTAAAAAATTATTTAAAAACCCATGTACAAAATAGGTTACTAAACCTGTGAGCAATAAAACGGCAATCGTTCTTTGGGTTTTATTTTTGTTGTTATAAACTACTCTAAAGCCAGTATTTAAAACAGCAAACAATAATCCAATTACACCCACAATACCTAAAATACCTTGCTCACTAAGTGGGCCTAAATATTCACTATGTGCATTTCCGTTAGTACCTGCATTGGTTGATATAAGCGATTTTTCGCTTTGTTTTTGAAAAGGTGCGTATTGAAACATATATGTTCCAGGTCCCCAGCCAAAAAATGGTTTTTGCTGAAACATTTTTATGGCGCAACTCCAACGGTTAATACGTTCAAGGTTACTATCATCTGTTTTAATATTTGAAACCGATTCTAAATCTTGTGAGGCATCTCCACCCGAAGCCGTATTGTTTTGATTTAGCAATAATATAATTTGTGTTTGAAAAACAAAGAATAAAACTGCCGCAGAAACGACTCCAAAAACAATGGTTCTAAATTTTACTTTTAAATATAAAATTAGCGTTAAACCTAATGCAACCATTAAACTTAACCAAGTTGCCCGTGTATAGCAAACAACAACGCCAAATAAAATAATACTTAAACAAACGGCAATCATTAATTTTTGAAAAGCACTGTAACGTTTCATAAATAAAAAACCAATTAATGGAGGCACATACATAGCAAGGGCTGCACCGTAAGCCGTATGATCGTTATAAAATGGAGAAGGAATCCAATCAGCAACGTGTTCATCAAAATTGTAAGCAGCATGCTGTATGCTTATAAAGGCAGAAACTGCTGTTAGTGGAATTATATACAACCATATATATTTAAAAACATTAGCATCATTTTTCTTAAATAAATAACTCATCATAAAATAGGCAGAAGAGATAAACCATAACCTGGCAATTAAATATTTAACCGATACTAAAGGCATAGTGCTGGTAAAGCAAGTAATAGCCATCCAAACTATTTGCAAAAATATAATGATGGTAACAGGGTGGGTTAATACTTTTTTATCAATGATTTTTCCGTAAAATTGATATATGGGAAGTAGTAGCAAAACACCTGCCATAAAGGGCTCGGTAGGAATACTTAAATCAACATCAGAATTTATGCCTAACTCTTTTAAAGTTACAGCAAGTGGTGTAAAAAACACAATAGAAAGAACAAAATTATCGAAAGAAAAAAAAGCTAATAATAATAGTAAGATTACCGCCGGAACTAAACAATAGATAGCAAAAACCTGCATGCTTGGTAGCGCAACTAAAAAACCTAAGAGGTAAAGACCACATAGGCAATAAAAAAAAAGAAGAGTTTTATTCTTCAGTAATTTTTGCATAGGCTTGCTTAAGGTTATCTATGTACACAAAATAAATACATGATAATATGAAAACTGCAATACCACAAACAAACATAACTACCCATCTTTTTGGCCAGCTTGGAGTTAATGGTTTTAAAGGAACAGATGCCATGGCAACAAAGTTTATTTTACGGTTATACTCAAATACATTTTTTTGATAATCGTCGTTTGCCTGCGTCCAGCCTTTTACTTGGTCTTCAAAATAGGTGGTTAGTTTTCCGTATTGAAGCGAGTAGTTATTTATACTGGTAAATAATTCGGATAAGGATTTACCTTTATTTTCATTTTCAATACCTTTTAATTGTTCAGACATATTAATGAAATCGGTAAGAGAATTATTACTGCCGCCCGACTGCATTTTGTATTGATTTTTAACTACATCTTTTAATTGAATGCCTACATTTAAGTATTCATACTTTTTGTTCAATTCATTTAATAGATTTTGTGTGCTATCTACCTGATGTTTTTTATGTTCTAAATAAATTAAGGAGTTTTTTACGGTTTCGCTGTATTTTTCTTTATGCTCTTTTTCAATAAGCCAGTTAACGCCATTAACGACGCTATTAACTAATAATTTTGCTGTATCGGCATTAAAATCATCAGCTTTTATTTCAACCGACTCATACTTTGTTTTTGAAATTTTTATTTTTTCATCTAAAATGTACTTCAGTTTTTGTAAATGATTTTCTTTGGTAGTATCAATTTGGTAATGTTTGGCAAGATTTAGTTGATGAATTAAATACAATTGTATTTCGGTAGATTCTAAAAACTGTAGTAACTGTTCTGTTTGAGATTCTTGTCCGTAGGTAGCTAAACTTGATGGATATACATAAGCCATTGAGGTATAAACGGGTTTAACCATAAAGGTATATAGCAAACCCATTACCATGGCAATAAGGGTTGAAGCAAAAATATGCTTTTTACGTTTATAGATTTTTTTTGCTATTGATAAGTTATCACTAAGCATTTTTTAATTTTTTCAAACCTATAACTAATTTTTTAAAAACAATAAAATTAAAAGATTAAAAGGTGACTCTTCTTCAGTCTTTGTTCAGTT
>CAIXZI010000208.1 GCA_903923915.1 uncultured Bacteroidota bacterium | reverse complement strand
GTTGAATTTGCCCCACTTATTGCTTTATGTTTAATAGAGGTTTTAAAAAAAAAATCAGAAAAAAAGCAAATATGGATTACGACTGTAACCGCTATTTTATGTGGTTTAGTTACCATTCGTTTATGTGACAACACGGTTGCTTTTGCCGATAAGGCAAGAATTAGATTTTATCAGGCAGATCATTATCAAAGCGATTTTGACACCAAAAATGTTTACACATTACTTAACAAAATCCCATCTAATGCAACTGTTAGCGCCGAAGGAATGTTTATACCACATCTCATAAATAGGAAAAAGACCTATTTGTTTCCTATTGTAAAGGATGCAACGTATGTTTTATTGTCAGATGACCCCCATTCTTTCCCATTACCTACAGGCGAAATGTTAAAAAAAATAGATAGCCTTAATTCGTCGCCAAATTGGCTGCATACACCTCTAAATAAACATCTTTATTTGTTTGAAACAACTGAAAAACACTAAATTAGCCCCAAATCAAAACCACATGAAAAAGATATTTTTTCTATTGCTAACCATTCTAACAGGTACATCTATTTTTGCTCAGCAAGGTAAAGATGGTGCCCCTAATATTACCGTTACAACTACTGTAAATATTTATACTCCCTTGGCTTCAAATGCTAGCGCCAATACTACTACTATTAGTGTAGTAAGTGCAGTAGGTTTTTCTGCCGGAGATTTGATTTATATTATTCAAATGCAGGGCGCTACGGTTAAAGCTTATTCTTATCAATTTGGCAACCCAAATGCTGGCATACCAAACGACACTAGTTTTGGAAAAATTTCTTCGTATAATGGATCAGGAAACAATGAATTTGCCGAAATAGCTTCTGTTTCCGGAAACATACTAACCTTAGATTGTGCTTTGAAGGATAGTTTTGGCATAGCCGGAAAAACACAGATAATTCGTGTGCCACGATACAGTTCATTAACATTATCACTTGCCGGACAAATAACTTGTCCAACATGGAATGGATCTACCGGCGGCGTTGTTGTTGTTGAAGTACAAGGCAACACAACTATTGGCAGCGGAACTTCATTTAATGTAAGTGGAAAAGGTTTTAGAGGTGGGGCAGTTTTAAATGCTACAAATTTTACAGCCACTAACGTTGGATATAATTATACAACACATAACGGGGCTCGTAAAGGAGAAAGCATTGTGGGTGATACAATTTTGTACAATAAGCAAACAGCTGGAAATTACAATGGGGGTACAGCCTTTTGGCTTTCTACCCCTATGGCTACTTGTAAAGGTAATGTTGCCAATGGCGGCGGCGGCGGCAATGCCATGAATTGCGGCGGCGGTGGCGGCTCTAATGGGGGGGTAATTGCTCAATGGAATGGGATGGGTAATACGAATGGGGCTTATGCTGCAATATGGGGTTTAGAGTCAATTGTTCCTGCAAGCGGAACAGTTCGTCCAACTTCGTCTTCCGGAGGAGGGAGAGGTGGTTATGCGTTTTCAGGTAACGATGCAGATCCAACTTTATATGGGCCAAACGACTTAACACATTGGGGTAGTGATAACAGACATAATGATGGAGGTTGGGGTGGTTTAGCTTTAGATTATTCTACTGGAAAAATATTTTTAGGTGGTGGTGGTGGTGCCGGAGATGAAAATGATAACAGCGGAACAAGTGGCGCAAATGGCGGAGGTATTGTTTATTTAGTAAGTTATGGTACCGTAACGGGTGCCGGACAAATTTTAGCCGATGGTGCAACTGCAGCTAGTACAAATTCAATTGGTGGAAGCACAAAGGGTGATGATGGTGCTGGCGGCGGCGGCGGCGGCGGTGCTGTATTTATAAATTCTACAGGGAATATAGCTTTAACAAACACTTTAGCAATTTCTGCGCAGGGTGGTGTTGGAGGAAGTTATATAGCGCGTAATGCTGTAACTACTCCAAAAAACTTTGGCCCTGGCGGCGGCGGCTGCGGCGGCTATGTTGCAACTACAAATGTTGTTGCCGGCACAAATGTTAATGGAGGTGCAAATGGCGTTTCGTTTAAAAACGGAATAAACAATACTAAAATTGCAAATAATTTTCCACCAAACGGAGCAACGAGTGGTGGTGCAGGTAGTATTGCCACATCGGTTGCACCTTTTTATTTAACAACAACTAATTATACGGTTTGTCCATCAAGTGCGGTTTCTTTATCGGTTACCGTAAACGGTACAGTGCCAAGTGGTTTAGCTATTAGTTGGTTTACCGTATCTACAGGCGGTACAGCTGTTTCTAACAGTAACCCATATGGTATTACGGCACCCGCGGCAGCAGGAACTTATACTTATTATGCAGGCACTTGTCCGGGTACTTATCGTCTTCCGTTATTGGTAACCGTTAATTCATCTGTTGCACCAACATTAAGTGTTAGTGCTACTAATACAAACGTATGCTCCGGAACGCCTGTTACGCTTACTGTAAGTGGTGCAACATCTTACACCTGGGGTGCTAACGCAGGAAACGCAACTACTAATACAGTTACTGTTTCGCCAAACGCAAATACAACCTATACTGTTACGGGCGCTACTTCGGGAGCTTGTGCAGGCACAAATACAATCAGTATAAATATTAATGCAAGTACGCCTCCAACCATAACCATTACACCAACAAGTTATAGTATTTGTTCTGGGATAAATGATACGCTTAAAGCAACAGGCGCAACATCATATACCTGGAGTGCAAATGCAGTAAGTGCAACTACAAGTAGTGTTGTTGTACTACCTAATACGCTTGGTGCTACCACATATTCAGTAACGGGAGTAACGGGCGCTTGTACATCAACACAAAGTGTTATCATAAATGTTACAGCAACGCCAACAGTTAGTGTATCTCCAACAAACACATATATCTGCAAAGGAGCTAATACAACATTTACGGCAAGTGGTGCTACGACTTATTCGTGGAGTACAAGTGCAACAACAAGCACCATTTCTGTTTCTCCATCAAGTAACACAACTTATACAGTAACAGGTAATAATGGAAATTGTGCAGATGCAAAAACTATTTTGGTAAAAGTTGATGCAGGAATTACAAAAGCAGATTCTATTTCAAACGCAGCAACCTGTGGACAATCTAACGGAAGTTATGTGTTGAATTCTGTAACAGGAGGTATATCGCCTTATCAGATTAATTTTAACGGAACTGGTTTTTCGAATATTGCTGCATTTTCATATACAGTGCCTGCTTTAGCCGGAAATTCATACCCAATTATTCTTAAAGATAGTTTAGGATGTACTTATACAAGCAGCGTAACTATTGGAAATACATCGGGTATTACTAAAGTGGATTCATCAACTACAAATACAAATTGTAATGCTTCAGTAGGAATCATTAATATAAATTCTATCACAGGCGGAACGGCCTCTTATCAGGTAAATATAGATGGAGGAACATTTAATACTATTATTTCGTTTCCATATTCATTTACAAATTTAGCGGTGGGTACGCATACTGTAATGGTGAAAGATGCAAGCGGTTGTCCGCACACTTCACTTATACAAGTTAATAGCAATGGCGGGCCATCATCTGTTGCCACATCTACCGTGCAAGCTGACACGTGCGGTAAAAACGTTGGAACGATAACTGTTGGTGCTGTAACAGGCGGAACAACACCTTATCAATACAGTATAGATGGGGTTACTTATCAAACCACAAATACATTTACAGCATTACCAACAAACACATATACATTGTATGTAAAAGATAATACGGGTTGCAGCATTACATCAACTGCTACTGTTAGCAGCATAAGCGGACCAACATCAGCAAGCGTTACACCAGTAGCCGATACGTGTAATAAACATGTGGGAGCTATTGTTGTTAGTCAAATTACAGGTGGAACAAGTCCTTATACGTATGCTTTAAATAACGGAACATATCAAACAGCAAGTACGTTTACTGCTTTGTCAGCTTCTACTTATACTATTCAGGTAAAAGATAACAGTGGGTGTATTTATACGGTAACACCAAATACAACCGTAGTAAGTATTATTAGTGTAACAACGCCAACTATTGCAGCAAGCGGCAGCACAACTTTTTGTAACGGCGGTAGTATAACGTTAACATCAAGTAGTGCATCTTCTTATACATGGAGCACGGGCGTAAACACACAAACAATTACTGTTAGCACAGCAGGAATTTATACAGTAAACACTACTTCGCCAACAGGTTGTACTTCATCAGATACCATAACTATAAAAATTAATCCTAATCCTACTACACCAACAATAAACGATACAACGGTAAGCGAATGTTCAAACAGCATTCAGCAAATTCATTTTAATCATTCTACAGGTTTACTAATTATTCATAACTCTGCAGGGCAGTTACAATCAATACCATTTACACCTTCAGTATCTGGTATATATACAGCTTACGATAGTTTAAACGGATGCACAAGTTCGGTTAAAAACATTACGGTAAATATAAATGCCGCACCTGCAGTTGTACCTACAGTTACAACACCTGTTATTTATTGCCAAGGACAAATAGCAGATACCTTAAAAGCAATTGCAACAACAGTTGGTGCAGATTTAGTATGGCAAGATGCTAATCATAACACCATACTTACACCACCTACACCTACCCCGTTAACTGGTTTAGCGGGAACAACCACATATTATGTTTATCAAAGCATAGGAGTTTGTAACGGGCCGATAGATTCTATTAAAGTATTTGTAGTAGGAAAACCAAATCCCAATTTTACTATAAATCCTGCTACTGATATTTTTGTTGGACAAACAATTGCTTTTACACCGGTTCAAACCACAACAACCAATACCTATTATTGGAATTTTTTAGATCCAACATCTGGCACTTCAAATACATCAACATCGAGTTTACCTACACATGCTTATAATACAGCAGATTCTTATTGTCCTAAATTGGTTGTAACAAACCAAGCAGGCTGTAAAGATTCTACCACACTTTGTTTAGATGTGTTATCTAATATTAGTATGATAATCCCTAACGTGTTTTCACCTAACGGAGATGGCTTAAACGATGTGTTTTCTGTTAAAGCAACCGGATATACCAATTTTACTTGTGATATTTTTGATCGTTGGGGATTAAAACTTTATAGCTGGACGGGTGTAAGCGGATACTGGGATGGCACAGAAAAAACCTCTAAGGCAGTTGATGGCACTTACTTCTATGTTATTCAAACAACCGATGTAAAAGGAGAAGACCACAAATACAACGGCTTTATACAATTGGTAAAATAACTTTTCACAAAACAAAAACCACAGATTACGCAGATTAACACAGAGATTTATATCTGCGTAATTTGTGAAATCTGTGGCTAAAAAATAATCTTCCTAGATTTTATTTCGCCAGTAATTGTTTTACCAAATCTGAAACCGCTTTGCCATCTGCTTTGCCAGATAATACTTTTGCAGCACCCATTACTTTACCCATATCTGCCGGAGATGTGGCGCCAACCTGAGCTATAATTTTTTCTACTTCGGCTTTTAATTCTTCGCCCGAAAGCTGTTTTGGTAAATATGCTTCAATAACATCCGCCTGAAAAACTTCTACCTCTGCTAAATCTACACGATTTTGTTTGGTGTATATTTCGGCTGTTTCGCGGCGTTTTTTTACTTCTTTCTGCAAAGCTTTATTAGCACTGTCTTCGGTTAATCCTTCAGGTGAAGTTTTTAATAACAACACTACCGATTTCATGGCACGTAACGCCTCTAATCGCTTAGCATCTTTAGCTAACATAGCTGTTTTTATATCCGAATTTAATTGTTCTTCTGTCATAGTTTTATTATTAGTTGATTATTAAAATACAATTACAAAGGAATTATCTCTTCGTAAAAACCACCGGTACCAATATACGTAACTCGTTTTTTATCTCCGGTTAAAGTAGCCTCATAAAATCGAACGCCTGCTTCCGCAATATCATTCATAAACGTTGGATAATCGGTTTTACCTTGCTGGTTGTTGCGTATGGCTTGTATGGTTTCTTCTTTATTAAATGAAATATTTATGGTACGATTTTCTGTGACATGAGATTGAATTAAGTTTTCTCCGTTTTCGAACCGATATAAAATAAGGCTGGTTGCTGTATCAACTGTGTAAGATTGAACTCCCAATGTAATTAGTTTGCCAACCAATTCAGGATATGTTTTTGATGAAGCGT
>CAIXZI010000207.1 GCA_903923915.1 uncultured Bacteroidota bacterium | reverse complement strand
TTCAGCAACAAATGTTTCTTGTTTACTCAGACTTCAAAAGTCTGTATTCATTACTTTTGGTTGAAGATGCCATGATTCAAACATTGGGTTTGATTTTTTTTGTTGTTTCCACCAATTTAAACTTGCTCTATCTGCATTTCCATAAATACCGGTATAAGTAATTACTTCTGTTTCAGGCACATCTTTTGGGAATTTAGTTCGCATATTTATTACCCCATTTAAAGCAGAAGACCCATATAGAACAGAAGACGCACCTTTTATAACTTCCATTTGCGCCATGTTTTCAATAGGTACATAATTAAATTTAATATCGCCTGCATCAGCCGATATCATGGGCATTCCATCAACCAGCATCATTACCCTGCTACCGGCTCCATAGGTAAAACCGCTTCCGCCACGTATGCTAACTTGTTGATCAGTAATATAAACACCGGGCACCTGCCCCATAATTTGATCGAGTTGAGCGATGGCTTTATTTTGTAATAAATCTGCCTTTATTACTTCCATAGATACGGTTACTTCAGATAATTTTTGTTCGTACTTTCCTGCAGATACAACTACCTCATCTAAAGCTTTGTTAGACAAGTCTAAAGGAATAGCTAATGTAAGCGTATCATTTGCTTTTATATCTATCGTTTTAGAAAAATTTGAATACCCTATCAAAGATGCCTTTAATGCGTGTTTTCCATCAGGTATTTGAAGTAAGAAATTTCCGTTTACATCTGTAACTGTATTTTTATCGGCAAGTATTACTACCACACCGGGCAATGTTTCTTTGTTTGATTTATCAATAATATGCCCTTTTACAACGCTTTGCGCAAAAGAAGTAAAGGATAAAATAAACTGACAAATAAAAATAAATATTCGTTTAATCATTTTTTTGTTTTATCTACCTTTGCAAGATAATATTTATTTTTTTCTTGAACACAAACGAATTATTATATCAAATTGCACTAAAACAAATACATGGCGTTGGCGATGTAATTGCAAAAAACTTAATTGCTTATTGTGGCAGTGCGAGCGCTGCATTTAATGCAAAAAAAGAAGAGTTATTGAAAACGCCACAAGTAGGCGAATATGTAGCGCAAATTGTTTTAAGCGCAAAGAATAATACAGAAATATTTAAACGTGCCGAACAGGAAATAAAATTTATTGAAGAAGAAAATATTACGCCGCTATTTTTTACAGACGCTGCGTATCCCAATAAATTAAAGCATTGCAACGATGCGCCTATACTTTTATTTTATAAAGGCAATGCCGATTTAAACAACCAAAAAATTGTAGCGGTTATAGGCACCCGTAATGCAACTGATTATGGCAAACAACAAACTGAAAAACTAATAAAAGATTTATCGGCAGAAAATGTTTTGATAGTAAGTGGTTTGGCTTATGGTATAGATGTTTATGCACATAAAGCTGCATTAGCTAATAAGCTTGATACGGTTGGCGTTTTGGCTCACGGCTTAGATGATTTGTATCCATCGGTACACACAAATGTGGCAAACAAAATGGTTCATCAAGGTGGATTGCTGACAGAGTTTTTATCTCAAACAAATCCGGATAAAGAAAATTTTCCGAAACGAAACAGAATTGTAGCAGGTATGAGTGATGCTGTAATTGTAGTAGAATCTAAACGAACTGGCGGCGCACTAATTACTGCAGAAATAGCAACTACTTATAATAGAGATGTATTTGCTTTTCCGGGTAAAGCCGAAGAAGAATTTTCTGCCGGATGTAACATGCTTATTAAGCGTAATAAAGCCGGACTGATTGAAAACGCAGCCGATTTTTTATATGCTATGGGGTGGGAACAACTCGATAATAAAAAAACAAAAAGCAGTCAGTTTGTATTACCTATTAATTTATCGGATGATGAAAATCAAATTATGAACCTGATAAAAGATACGCAGCCTATTCATGTAGATGAAATTTGTAATAAGCTGCAACTAACACCTGGCAAGGCTTCTGGCTTATTATTGCAATTAGAGTTTGGCAACCTTATAAAATCATTACCCGGCAAACTTTATACTTTAAGTTAAATATAAATTATGAACGCAGATACTATTTTAAAAGCCGATATACATCAGGAAGCTTCTTTTCTTGAAAAATATACTAAAGGCATCATTGATTTAACAGTGGAGTACACGCCCAAAATAATTATGGCGGGTATCGTACTTGTTTTAGGTTTTTGGCTAATAAAAAAACTGGCACGCATCTCAGAAAAGGCAATGCTGCGCAGAGATTTAGATATATCCTTGCGAACATTTTTACGAAGTTTAATTGGTGTTGGATTAAAGATTCTGTTGCTAATTACCGTTGCCGGCATGGTTGGCATACAAACTACATCGTTGGTAACTGTATTAGGTGCCGCAGGTTTGGCAGTGGGTTTGGCTTTGCAAGGCAGTTTATCAAATTTTGCAGGTGGCGTTTTAGTATTGGTTTTTAAGCCCTTTAAAGTAGGTGATACTATAGAGGCTCTTGGTCAGAAAGGGCAAGTGCAAGAAATTCAAATTTTCAACACCATTTTAATTACAGCAGATAATAAAACCATTATTCTTCCTAATGGATCTGTATCAAACAACATTATTGTAAACCAAAGCAGAGAGGGGACTTTACGAGGTGCTTGTAGTGTAAACATTAGTAATGAGTTTGATAGTGATATGGTTAAGCAATTAATTCTACAAACTATATTAAAAAACGAGCGTGTATTAATTGATGTGCACCCTCCAACGGTTGCTTGTACTAAAGCGGGCGGCGGCACTTATACATTGCAAGCTACTTTTTTTACTTCAGAAGCGGATAATGCAGCAACAATAGCTGCTATTACCGAAAGTATTAATAAAGCACTAGCTCAACAAAAAATAGGAGAACCAATACCAAAAACAATTGTTATACAAGCATAAAATGAAAATAACTATAGTAGGATGTGGCAACATGGGTTTAATTTACGCCCGCTCTTTTTTAAAATATAATATCGTTTCCAAAGACGATTTATTACTTGTTGAAAAAAATGAAACGCGTAAAGAAGATTTAAAAAAATTAAATATCGGCCAGGTTGTAGTGCCTGATAATACGCTCATTTCAGATAGCGATGTAGTTATACTTTCGGTTAAACCGCAAGATTTTACAGAGCTGGCAGCAGATCTAAAGAAAGTATTAAATGAAAAAACAATACTGCTAAGTATTATGGCAGGCATTAATGTTTCTTTTTTACAAGAGAAACTACAGCATCAAAAAATTGTTAGGGCTATGCCTAACTCCCCTGTTGAAATTGGCATGGGTATTACAGCTTATAGTTTAAGCAAGGCTGTTAGCATTGAAGATGCACATAAAGTAGAAAACCTATTAGCTACCACCGGCAGAACGCTCTACATGGAAGATGAAAATTTATTAGACGCTGTTACAGCTCTTAGTGGTAGCGGTCCTGCATACTTTTTTTATTTTGTGCAGCAACTTATAGAAGCCGGTAAAAAAATGGGCATGACAGAAGCAACGGCATCTTTATTAGTTAAGCAAACTATGTTAGGGTCATTCCATTTAATTAATAATGCCAACAAACCTTTAGATGAATTGATACAAGCCGTTGCCTCAAAAGGTGGTACAACAGAGGCAGCACTTACTACGTTTGCTAAGCATAATGTAAACACTCATTTGCAAGAAGGCTTATTAAATGCAGAAAAACGCGCCAAAGAACTTGCTGCAGCCGCTGCCAAAAGTAACAGCTAACATCGTTTAAGACGCTTTTTTATCAAATAATTTAATTTTTGCACCAAAATTTACACCAATACCAAAGGTTAAAAACCACGGACTAACATTAGCAGGGCCGGGCATTTGCCCAACTTCTGTTTTCATATTAAAACCAACGGCTGTATTAAAAACATATTGCCAACCCAGGCGCCATCCAATTGTTCTTCTTGTGTTTTCACTAATATTAATATCAACATTTTTAAAAGTAGACGCCTGGTTAGGAGTAGGCGTTAATTTATAAACTATGCCCGGCGTAAAGAGTAAATCCATATAAACATTGCTTATTTTTTTAGTTCTTTTGGTGCCATATTCAGAAGTGCTTATTACCAAGTCTCTGATTGTTTTAAAATCAAGGCCAGCATACAAGCCGTAACTTTTTACAACATAGCTAACGGTTTCAAACGTAACATCATCATGTAAAACATATAAATTACCTTTTGAATCTTTTGCAGAAATTGCAGCCCCTTTTTGGTTATTATGAAAATATTGAAAACCACCTCTTACCGCAAATATTCTTCTAGCCTCTGCCTGAACATTTATAGATGACGTTAAGGTATATCTACCAATACGCGTTGAACTTAAAATAACTTTATTGCGA
Source organism: uncultured Bacteroidota bacterium (assembly GCA_903923915.1). GTDB lineage: Bacteria > Bacteroidota > Bacteroidia > B-17B0 > Aurantibacillaceae > PALSA-968. The sequence goes on along the minus strand of CAIXZI010000207.1, from coordinate 4,905 downwards.
ATGGTTTTTAGTTTATTGGTTATGTTAAAGCAACCACCAGCTTGAAACTGACTTGCCTTAGAAACTCCTTTTGGAGCAAAAATACCAATTCCGGAATCAGTCCAGGCTTTTCTAAAATCTACATCTACCTGAAAACGTTTGTTTAATAAATAATTTATCTGTCCGTCAACTCCAATATTTATATCAGGCATATAAGCTTGCACATTAAATGGATTTAAGTAAACCATCAAGTTTCTTCTGTCGGGATTGTTTTCTTCAATGGTATAACTTACGCTTTGTGCAAATGATTTTACAGAAGTTAATACTACAGCCCCTATCAAGAGAGCTTTTTTTAAAGTAATTGTTGTTTTCATATTGTTTGATTTATTGTGTGGTACAATATTACCTTGAGCCTACATTTTACAAAATACCCACGTTGCGGTAAAAACGTATCCGTGCTACTGGGTATATTAAATTTCGAGTTATGGTTTAATAAATTATTTTTGTAAGAACAAACAACAACACCTCTATGAGTTCTGTGCTTAATAAAAAAATTAAATTGTATATAGTTGATGATCATCAAATAATGATTGATGGCATTAAAGCTTTATTAACAAATAAACCTGCCTTTGAAATTATTGGAGAAAACACCAACCCAATAAATGCCTTAGAAGAAATAAAAAAAAACACGCCTGATATTGTAATAAGCGACATTAATATGAAAGAGATGTCGGGCATAGAACTTACCAAACAATTAAAAGAAATTTTTCCTGATTTAAAAATATTGGCCTTATCTATGTTTGGCGACAAAGAAACTATTTCTGAAATGCTAGAAGCTGGCATTAACGGTTATGTATTAAAAAATACCGGTACCGATGAGTTGGTAACTGCCTTAACCAAGTTATCTATTAACCAACCTTTTTTTAGTGATGAAGTAACTACCGAAATGATGCGTGTAATATCTACACCAAAAACGCCTCAAAAAGAAATTATACATCTTACCCCACGAGAAATTGAAATTGTAAAATTAATTTCTGAAGAATATAACAATGCCAAAATAGGCGACAAACTTTTTATTAGCGAGCGAACCGTTGAAACTCATCGCAAAAATATTTTCAGAAAAACAAACACCAAAAGCGTTGCAGGGCTTATAAAATTTGCCATCGACCAAAAAATTATTTAACCCATCTTCCACCTTATCCGTGCCAGTACGTAGATAAAATTACCCCCGCTTGGGTATTTTAAACAGCTTGTTGTTCCTGCATTTTTGTGGCATAATTAATCACAATAATTAACCTACAAAAAAACAACATGAAAAAATTTATTTCAATCAGTATCGGAACGGCGCTATTAGTGTCTTGCGCATTTCCAAAATTATCTAAGTACGCTGCTAAGCCAGATTTAACAAGCAAAGCAAAGTATGATTTTACAAAAGCCAAAATTCGCGAAAACGGAAAAGGCTTTGCAATAGACATGAGTGTGTTAGGTAAAATGCCTAAACGAGTAGCCTTGGTTTCTTTTTACGTAGATGATCCTGGAATTACTAAAGTAAGTGGCAGTCGCCAAACAGGTAAAACCTATAGCACAACAAATACAGGGGGTGATAATGCGCAAGTATTTGCCAATGCATTTTACAATTTAGGCTTAGAGCCAATGAAAACAGCTTTTAGTAAATACGGTATACAAATACTTACTCCGGCTGAGTTTTTAACTGATGATGATAAGAAACAAGCGTATAATGATTTTGTAGTAAGACATACCAAACTAAATGAGTTAGGTAAAAAAATTGGCGCCTATTTTAAAAACGCTGGTAATGCAGGCACAGGCATTGAAGTTACTGAAGTGGCTGGAGGTTATAAGCTGTTAAAAATAAACAAACCAAACACCGCTATTTATAAGAAAAAAGCTGTTGGTAGTGGTAATCTTAGCGGCTGCAGAGATGGAGAAATGATAGAATCTATGGGTTATGATTTAGCTAAGAGTTTAGAAGTTGATGCGGTTATAGTTGTTTACAACTCGCAATTAGCAGATACTAAATGGAGTAAAACACGTTTTTTTTTAGCTGCGGTTAATATGCAAATGTTTGGTCCAAACCCAACGCCATTAAAAGAAGGTAAAAAAGATAACAACAGTTATAATAAAGGTTTGTTTTACTGCGGCACGCGTATGGCATTTAAAAAAGGATTGGTTATAAATCCTAAAATTAAAGATGAAGCAAAAAAAGCATTGAATGATAAAAACAATGATATAGCTTACAAAAATATGATTGCAGGTTGCGCCAATAAAATAGGCACGTATCTACAAACTGAGTTAGCTAAAAAGAAATAAATAGTATAAACCTCGTATAGCATGCGTTATACGGGGTTTAAAATTATATCCAACCAATTATGAAAACAAAAAAACTATTATTTCTATTGTTTTTTGTAGTTACCTCTGCCAAAATATTTTCGCAAGAAATACAATGGGCAGCTACTATAAATTATGATATTGAAATAACCAACAAAGATCAATTTAACGCACGTATGGCTACGGGTGCACCCGATGCAAAAACATACGGAGAGCTAAGCAAACGTTGTGCAACTGCCAACAAACAAAAGAACGCACAAATTTGGGTTGATTTTAAAACACCACAAGAAGCAAAACAAATTTTCATTGTGGAAAACAATTCTTGCGGTAATATTATAAAAGTAGAATTATTAGATGAAGAAGGAACCGGAACTCCTGTTTACGAAAAACCTGTAGAGGCAACATCTTCGTCATATCGTTTGTTTACTATTGTATTACCTGAGAAATCCAAAAAAGTAAAAACCATTAAAATTAAAATTAGTGGCGCATCTGGTAACGAAGAACAAATAGATGCTATTGGAATAATTGACAGCGATGTTAAACTAACTTTTGATGAAGTGATTAAAAAATATAACACCAATGTACCAACGTTTAGCAAAGCACAAGATGCAACCGCTTCTAATTTTGAATTTGGTTTTGATAAAAAAAATGTAAACGTTTTAAATATCAAAAAGAATATCAATGCACTGTTAGCGGGTTTAAAACCAGGCGAATCGGGTAATATGGGTGGCAATGTAAATTCAGAATATGATGAAGTAGCACCTATCATTTCTCCAGATGAAAAAACATTGTATTACATACGCGCTCAACATCCAAAAAATGCTACTTACGGATCAAGCAGTAGCGAAGATATTTGGTATAGTCAGTGGAATGCAAAGGATACCGCTTGGGGAATTGCACAACACATGGCAAATCCGTTTAATACGGAATCTGTAAATAAAGTAGTTGGCATTACACCCGATGGAAATAGTATGTTAGTTAAAGGCGCCTATAAAAATGGTAAATCAGAAGGCTTAGGCTTTTCTTTTACCAAAAGAATTATAGGTGGATGGAGCGTGCCTGAAAAAATAAAATTGAAAGATTATGAAGAGATGGTAAATGGCGCCTACGTTGGTTCTTATTATGCAAATGATGGAAGAACGCTATTGTTAAGTCTTTCTGAACGAAGCGGACAAGAAAACGACATCTATGTAAGTTTTTTAAAAGATGATAATTCTTGGTCGCGCCCAATTAACTTAGGTAAAACATTTAATACAATCTATAAAGAAGATACTCCGTTTTTAGCATCGGATGGCGTAACACTTTATTTTAGCAGCGATAGGCCGGGTGGCTTAGGCAAACGCGATATTTATTTTTCTAAACGATTAGATGATACCTGGCAAAACTGGAGCGCACCAATTAATTTAGGTTCTTCGGTAAACACAACAGGAGATGATGCGAATTATAGTATAGCCGCATCAGGTTACTATGCTTATATGGTAAGCACGCGAAATTCAATTGGTGAGGGCGACATTGTGCGCATTAAATTAAAAGATGAAATAAAACCAAACCCTGTTGTGTTGGTAAGTGGTAAAGTTATTAATGCAAAAACGAATCAATATGTGGATGCAAGTATTATTTACCAATTATTACCCGATGGAAAAGAAGCAGGTATTGCCAGAAGTAATCCAAACAACGGAGATTATAAAATTGTGCTGCCTTACGGAAAAAATTATTCGTTTAACGCAGGAGCACAAGGTTACATTGCTGTGTCTGACAACCTTGATTTGACAAGCGTTATGGCATATCAGGAAATTACACGAAACCTGTATTTATACCCGGTAGAAGTTGGAGAAACTATTCGTTTAAACAATATCTTTTTCGAGACTGCTAAATTTGACTTGTTATCTACCTCATTTGTGGAGTTAGATAAACTGGTAAAAGTCCTTACTGATAATCCGCTTATGGAAATAAGTATTTCGGGCCATACTGATAATGTAGGTAATGATGCTATTAACCAAACCTTATCTGCCAACAGAGCAAAAGCTGTGGTAGATTATTTAGTATTAAAAGGCATAGTAGCAACACGTTTACAACAAGAGGGTTATGGCAAAACAAAACCGGTTGCCTCTAACGACACAGAAGAAGGAAGGGCATTAAACAGAAGAGTAGAGTTTACTATTAATAAAAAATAGTGCGTTGGTTGGTGTGTTTGATTATTGTGGAAGAGTAGTTGCTAATACCAGCTACTCTTTTTTTACTACTTTAAAGGAATTTTTTAAATCGAATTTATGAAAAAAGTGTTTTTATTTATTTTTCTTTCTGTGAGCATCGCGTCTTTTTCTCAAGATAGATTTACAGATTCTTTAAAAAATTTAGTAGTAACTGCTAAAGAAGACACAAGTAAAGTTTTTTTATTTACTGATATAGCGGATGAATTAACCAGCGTTGATTTTAAACAAAGTTTAGATTATTGCAATAAAGGTTTAGCACTGGCAGAAAAATTAAACTTTACAAAAGGGATTGCCCAAGCCTATAGCACAATGGCAAATGCATATAGCGATCAAAGTGATTATGTACATTGTTTAGAGTATAATTTAA
>CAIXZI010000206.1 GCA_903923915.1 uncultured Bacteroidota bacterium | reverse complement strand
TTTAAATCAGTAAAATCAATGACCATTCCATCTTTTGGATTAGTGAGGTTTTGTAAAGGAGAACCAAAAATAGTAACCGCTAAGTGATACGTATGACCATGAATATTAGCGCAAGGCCCATCATGTCCATATAACGCATGCGCCATATCAAATGTAAATTTTTTAGTAACTCTTATTTTTTCAGTCACCATTATAGTGTTCCTCGCTTTCTTTGTTCTTCTTCTATGCTTTCAAACAAAGCCTGAAAGTTTCCTTTACCAAAAGATTTTGCGCCTTTACGCTGAATAATTTCAAAGAAAAGTGTTGGCCTGTCTTCAACCGGTTTGGTAAATATTTGAAGTAAATATCCTTCTTCATCCCTATCAACCATAATACCTAATCTTTTAAGTATTTTTAAATCTTCGTCTATAATACCAACACGATCTGCAACGGTATCATAATAGGTACCAGGAACGTGCAAAAACTCAACACCACGTTTACGCATTTCAGCAATAGAATGCACAATGTCATTTGTTGCTATGGCTATATGCTGACAACCGGCACCTCTATAAAAATCTAAATACTCTTCAATTTGAGATTTTTTTAAACCTTTAGCAGGCTCATTAATCGGAAATTTAATTCTACCGTTACCATTTGTCATTACTTTACTCATCAATGCAGTATATTCAGTAGAAATATCTTTATCATCAAAGGTTACCAAATTTGCAAAGCCCATTACTTCTTCATAAAATTTAGCCCATTTGTTCATGTTGCCTAACTCCACATTGCCTACCATGTGATCAACGTATTTAAAACCAATATCCGTTGGATTGTATTCTGATTCCCATTTTACGTAACCAGGCATAAAAACACCATTATAGTTTTTACGTTCAATAAATAAGTGAATGGTTTCTCCGTAGGTATGAATACCGGCCTTTACTATGTAACCATCTTTATCTAATTCTTCAACAGGCTCTAAATATGATTTTGCCCCACGTTTAATAGTTTCTTCATAAGCCTTGCGTGCATCATCAACCCATAATGAAATAAATTTTACACCATCACCGTGTTTACGCACATGATTAGAAATTTCACTATCCGGATCAAATGAAGTAGTTAGTACCAAACGTATTTTATTCTGAACTAAAACATAAGATGTTTTATCTCTCATGCCTGTTTCTAAGCCCGCATAAGCAAGAGATTGAAAACCAAAAGCTGTCTTGTAATAGTGGGCAGATTGTTTTGCATTACCAACGTATAACTCTACGTAATCTGTACCGTTAATAGGTAAGAAATCTTTTGCTGCTGCAAATATTTTTTCGCCGCTATAACTAAAATCTTTTACTGCTGTTAAATCTTTCATTTTATTTAGTTTTTAAATGTTACACAAGTGATTCGCTTCTCCATGATTTATAATAGTCTCCAATTTCCATTTCTAAAGCGTCTTTAGTAATTTTTACCGGATTAAAAGGATCAATCATTACAGCCAATTCATTAGTTTCTTTTTTTCCAATACTTCGTTCAATAGCTCCAGGATGTGGGCCATGAGGCACACCACCTGGATGTAACGTAAACTGACCCGGTACGATATTATTTCTACTCATAAAATCGCCATCTACATAATATAAAATCTCATCAGAATCTATATTGCTATGATGATAAGGTGCTGGTATTGCATTAGGATGATAATCATACAAGCGTGGAACAAAAGAACATATTACAAAATTTCTTCCTTCAAAATTTTGGTGAATAGTAGGAGGCATATGCACACGACCGGTAATAGGCTCGAAATTAAAAATGCTAAACGCATACGGGTAATTATATCCATCCCAACCAACTACATCAAAGGGATGTGTTTCATACACATAAGGATAAATTAAACCACGTTTTTTTATGTTAACATTGAAAAGTCCAAATTCATTATGTGTTTCAAGGTTTTTCGGAAATCTGAAATCACGTTCGCAAAAAGGAGAATGCTCTAATAATTGACCAAATTCATTACGATAACGTTTAGGTGTATGCACCGGACTATGAGATTCTATAAATAAAATTCGATTATTCTCTGTTTTAAAACTTAATTGATAAACCGTACCCCGTGGAATAACCAAATAATCTCCATAACCAAAAGCCACAGAGCCATACATGGTTTTTAAAGTGCCGGAACCTTTATGTACAAAAAGTAATTCGTCTGCATCTGCATTTTTAAAAAAATATTCTTCCATAGATTGCGATGGGGCAGCAACACCAATTGACATATCATCATTTACAAAAAGTGTTTTTCTGCTTTTTAAGTAATCTTTTTCTGATGGAACATCGAAGCTGAGAAAGCTCATAGCTTTCATGTTATCTTCAATAGCAATTTCTGGTTTTACTGAATAGGGTTTACCCATTTTATGCACCATGGTAGGTGGATGTAAATGATATACTAAGGATGAAGTGCTTGCAAAACCTTCTGTTCCAAAAAGCTCTTCATGGTATAGGTTTCCGTTATCCTGACGAAAAACTGTGTGGCGTTTATTAGGTATAGTACCTTGTTGTTGATATATCGGCATGAGATTTGTTTTTATAAGTTATTTATTATTTACCACTTTGCATCGGGGTAAGCACGTTGCAAGTATTGCATTTCTGATAAGATGTGCCCTAATTGCTCGCTATGTACACCCTTTAAGCCACCTGTTTGCATATAACCATCAGTTGGTATATGTAAAGTTGCTTCGCTTAATACTTCTTTGATATGTTTTTGCCAAGATGCTTTAATGGTTGCTAAATCAACGGCTAAACCTTCGTGTAATAGCAACCCTTCAGCTTCATCCGTTTCAAATAATTCGCCGGTGTACATCCATAAATCGTTTACGGCTTGTTGCATTCTTTTTTTACTTTCTGTTGTTCCATCACCTAAACGAATGGCCCAATCAGCAGCATGTCTTACATGATATTTTACTTCTTTTAAAGTTTTTGCGGCAATAGCAGCTAAAGTATTGTCTTTACTTTGTTGCAAAGTTTCAAAAAAGTATAATTCAAAAATAGATAAGAAAAGCTGACGGGTTATGGTATGCGCAAAATCTCCGTTAGCTTGTTCTACCAACAAATGGTTATAGTATTCTCTTTCAGAACGACGATAAGCCAAAGCATCTGCAGTAACATTGCCTCCTTTTATCTCAGCCGCATAAGTAAGTAGGGCTTGCGCTCTACCAATCATATCCAAAGCTAAGTTGGTTAATGCCAAATCTTCTTCTAAAATAGGGCCATTACTACACCAATCAGATAAACGATGACCTAAAATTAAAGCGTCATCGCCTATACGTAAACAATAGTTGTAAAGAGCTTCTTTCTTTGTCATGGTAAATTATTTTTCAAATGTGTGTAGCGCCTTCGGGCATTACATAAAATGTTGGATGACGATAAATTTTATCATTTGAAGGATCAAACATCATATCATTATCGCTAGGATCTGATGCTTTTATGCAGTTTGAGGGCACTAACCATATACTGGTTCCTTCGCCTCTGCGGGTGTATGTATCTCGGGCATTTTGCATGGCCATTTCTGCATCAGAGGCGTGAATACTACCTGCGTGCATATAAGGCAAACCTGCTCTGCTTTGAATAAAAACTTCCCAAAGATCTAATTGTGTATCGTGCTTGTTCATAATGAAATATTATGCGGTTAATACTTGTTCTTTTTTTACTTTTTTCTGTTTGTATGCTTGTGCAGCTTCGCGCACCCATTCGCCTTTTTCATGTGTTTTGATATGATGTGAAATACGCTGTTTATTACAGGGACCATCTCCTTTTATTACACGATGGAACTCTTCCCAGTTTATTTTTCCGTAAGCATAACGCCCTGTTTTTTTATCTAGTTTTAAATCAGCATCAGGAACTGTTAAACCAATTAATTCTGCCTGCGGAATTGTTTTATCAATAAACTTTTGGCGTAACTCATCGTTGGTTTCTCTTTTAATTCTCCATTTCATGGCATCTTTTGAGTGCGGAGAATCTGTATCATGTGGACCAAACATCATTAAAGCAGGCCACCACCAACGGTTCATAGCATCTTGTGCCATAGCTTGTTGGTCTTTAGTTCCAGCCATCATCTTAGCCATAATTTCATATCCTTGGCGTTGATGAAAACTTTCTTCTTTGCAAATACGAACCATAGCACGGCTATATGGACCAAATGAAGTACGTTGTAAAGAAACTTGGTTTACAATGGCAGCTCCATCTACCAACCATCCAATGGCACCAATATCTGCCCAATTTAAAGTAGGATAATTAAATATGTTAGAATATTTAGCTTTACCAGCATGCAGTTGTTCAATCATTTCTTCACGAGAAATACCCAGCGTTTCTGCAGCGCTATATAAATACAAGCCATGTCCACCTTCATCTTGTATCTTAGCTAATAAAATTTGTTTAGACCTAAGGCTTGGGGCACGTGTAATCCAATTGGCTTCGGGTTGCATACCAATAACTTCTGAGTGTGCGTGCTGAGATATTTGACGAATTAAGTTGTTACGATAACCTTCAGGCATAAAATCTTTTGGCTCTATGTGTCCATTAGAATCAATTTGTTCCTGGAATTTTTGTTCTTTTTCTTCGTTACTCATGGCAAGTTGTTTTTAACTAACATGGCAAATGTAGATAGTGTGTATAGCCTTTAAAATGACTTAAGTCATTGTTGATATAAATCAGTTTTCGTTTAAAGAAATTTTATCTTCAGTAAATCACTAATATCAATTTGATTGCTGGGATGTGGAATGGTGTTGCAAGTAAT
>CAIXZI010000205.1 GCA_903923915.1 uncultured Bacteroidota bacterium | reverse complement strand
CCGGTTTATATGGCAATCGTGCCTAGGACCCTTTCTTGGAACGTTTCAAGTTTTGCAGGTTCAGGCGCGGAAGCTGTAACGGCTTATATCTTCAACGAAGAGGTGTACAACACAACACCGGGCACAAACGGATATTCAAATTTAAACCCGGTATACGGCGACGGCTTCAGAAGTAAATTTTACAACAAATTGTTCCTTTTAGGACAAGGCGTTTTAATTGAAGGCTTCAACATTCAGTATGTAAACATTGCAACCGGAAACAACGATGCAATTGCTTTAGACGAAGCGGAATTTACATTCCAATCGTACAACGGTTACGGTAAAGCGGTACCGGTTACTATTGACTTAGGAGAAGCAAAACGTAACACCCAATACATTAGCGGTTTATTAACCGTAAAATGGAAAGGTATTATGAACGGACTTTCTCAATTCTCTTTAAACGTACCTGCAGGCGATCAAGTTGGCGTTACGTTTATGACACGTCCTCTTACTGTTTAAGAGTAAGCAACCTTTTATAAAAATCAAAATGTCCCTTATCGATTTAGCTAAGGGACATTTTAAAAATACGTCAAAAAGTGAACATAGCGCAAACAAGCATATCCGGCATGAAAGGTTACATGACAAGTATGAACACCTTACCACAAGCCCAAACAAAAATACAAGGGACGCAACATTTGCCAAAGGCAACGGAATACGACCACGCCGATATTTTTTGGCGTATGAGTAAAAAAGCAGCCATTAGCCCACAAGAAAAAGCCGCTTTTTTAGCAGCACACCCAAAAGCCCTTGTTTGTTATATGGTTGAAAACAACCCGGAAAACGCAAACAACACGTTGCGCCATGAAAAAGGCTTTGAAATGTTGCCATACGCACCGGACAAAAACGCCATTCTTTCACAAATTGGATTACATATATCAAAAGGAGACTTGCAACCGATGAACGACGTAATTAACTCTTTTAAGTTTAACCCGAAAGCGGACAATTGGACGACAGAACCAAGCCTTGTTTATGCGCTTCAATCATTTAATGTAATTAAGTAATGGACGATTTTTCAAGCATATTTAACACTGTTTTAGGAACAAAAACAAGTACCACCACTACTACAAACACCAAGCCCACAAGTAATACCGGTTTTTATGTAGCCGTTGGCGTTGGCATTTTGGTAGTAGGCGCAATCATATTTATCTACCTAAAAAAATCAAAATAAGCCATGAGCAACAAAGTAAAAATATTTTTATATATATTGGGTGCCGCTTTTTTAGTGGTAATAGCAAGTATCATTTACCGCTTGTTTTTTGAATTTAAAAACAGCGACGTAAAAGCATACATAGCACAAGAAGCGGTTAAGTATCAAAACACCGTACAAGCTACCAAAATAATAAACGATGCAGTCATGCACATTTTAGGTTCCTACTATTTAACCAAAGAATTACGCGACTATTGTGCAGGCACCGGCATAGCCAAAGAACAAGCACTTGTATCGGCAGCCATAGCAGACGCAAACAACAGAGGATATTTAACCGCATTAGCAAAAAACCCATAAGGCCATGAATAAAAGCAAAGTAATTGTCATCATCATTGTTGCCTTAGTGATTGCCGGTATTGTCGGACTTGTTTTGTATTGGAAAAACAAAAGCAAGAACAACGAAACCACGCAGCAAACAGCAACCACCACAAGCAGCGGTTTAAGCAACCTTTTAGGCAGTATCAATTTAGGCAGTTTAACAAGTTTATTAGCAGCTTAAAAAATGGACGCAAAATTTAAAAAGCAATTAATAATCGGCGCAATCATTTTGTTAGCCTTATTTGGCTTTGCTTTTTATTACTATAAAAAAGGCAAAAGAAGTACAAGCATTGCCCCTTTGGTAAATGATAATCCCGGAAGTACAGCAGCCAATAACAACCCGGCAGGCATGAGCGACGCAGCGGTAAAACAATTAGCAGACGCTTTATATACGGACATGAACGGCTTAAACGCATTAGGCCACCAACCCGAGCCATACGCAAGTTTATTGGCAGGAAGTGACACCGATTTTGAAAAAGTATACAATGCATTTAACACCAACCACCAAGCAGAGGGCAACGGCACTTTAAAAGGATGGATTGAAAACGAACACCCGCTTTATGATCCACAGTTTGACGCTTACAGAACGTCGATTTTAGAACGTATGTCAAAACTTAATTTAATATAAAACAGACATGAAAAAAGCACTTATTATACTAACCGTTTTAATTGTTTTAGGCGTAGCCTCTTACTTCATTTATACCAAGTGGATTAAAAAACCGGTAGCAAGCACAACAACACCGGCACCCACAAGCACGCAACCAACAAACGGCATGAGCGCAGCGCAAGCAACGATGAGCGTAGACCAAGAAATCTTAAGCATGTTCGCAGGCTTTTAAAAAAATGATAGGCAAAATATTCAATATTATTTTTTTAGTGTTTATAGTACTGGTACTTTATTGGGCCTATAAAAACCGCGACACCCTTAAAAATTTAGTGGCAGACATTCAAGCCCTAAAAAACGGAACGGCCACAGCAAGCGCAACAACACCGG
>CAIXZI010000204.1 GCA_903923915.1 uncultured Bacteroidota bacterium | reverse complement strand
AGATTAGCCAGTTTTGCATTATCTGCTGTTGTTTGATTATCAGCGAGCGTTTCTTCGGCACCGGTGGTTTCGCCCAGCTTCTTTCCTTTAGTATCAATGGCAGTTGCAAGCCTCGCCGCATGGCGCGAAGCCCTATCCTGTATCAACCGGTTAGATAGAAGTTGTAAATGCACATCATCGGCTTTGATAAGGCGAAAGTCAAGAAAATCAACCATGCCACTCAAGACCTTTAAGGTAGAATCCAGTTTTGTATCGGGCACCCGCAAAACAAGCGAATTGGATACAGAATAATAACTTGATTCGAGCGATGAATCGGCACTTACAGCTACCGTATTGGTGTTATCTATATGGCTTTTTAAATCTGTGTTGGCTACAAAACCACCCATTTGCTTCGTCACATCTTCACTTTGCGCGGTGGTCTTAATTACATTTTTTACTTTAAACTTTATATCTGCTGTACGAATAAATTCTGCCGGATAACTAGCGTTGGTCTCTGCAAGCAGTCCCGATGAATTGCCGTTGGCAGTTCCATATAAACCAACTGTTGTCTGCGGCGGTGCGGATCTGGATAAAGATACCGGTGCTACCATTTCCTTCTTCTGTGTTTTATCACAACCAAAAAGCAATAAAATAAATCCAAGAACGAATGTGGTTTTGAGATTCATATTTGTAATTTTTTATGGTTAAGTAATTATTAGAGTCTAAATGGATCATAATTCCACAACAAGCAGGTGTTAAATTAATACAGCATAAACGCGTTTGAAGTGGTTTTTATTTTGTAAGGACGCAGCAGCGCTTAACTTAAATAGAAGAAAGCGTATATTTATTACAGGCTAAATTATTACCATGAATAAAGAAATTTACCTGCTTCGCGGAAAAGATGATGAGAGTTATGTGCAGTTTAAAGAGAGAATTTCGGGCATTGCATCAAAGCTTACCAAAGCACTGAACCCACAGGGCGTAAAATTTACCATTACCGAAAAGGCGCCACCTGCTTTATCTATCATACCGTTTAGTAAAAAGAAAATGTGCGCCATATCTGTTTGCAATCCCGAACCGGGTAATGTTGAATTTATTAAAAATGAAGTGGGCTTTTGCGGCGGCTATCGCGTAACCGAAGCCATACCGGTAGCTTATAAGCCCGACTGGAAAATGGGCGAAGCCACGTCAGGCGCTTGCCTGTTTACTTTATTTAGCAAGAAGAAAAATATTGATTACCCGGTTTTTATTCACCGGTGGCAAAATATACATACACCGCATTCGCTTCTTATACACCCGTTATGGAATTATGTAAGAAATGAAGTGAGTGAAAAAATTTACGAAGATTCAATATCGTTCAATGGCATTGTTGAAGAGCAAATGCGCGAAGAGCGCGACCTGCTAAACCCTTTCAGGTTTTGGGGTAACCCGCTGGTGATTTTGCCCCGGATGCTAAAAGAACTTTACGATACAAAATCCTTTATTGATTATGGGACGATGGAAACTTATTTCGCGGCGGAGTATTTGATAAAAGTTTAAGCCGGTACATTAGCACCATTTATAGTTGCCTTCTGGAATACAACCCCATGCTTAGCCAGCAACTCTTCGGAAAGTTGCCAGAGTTTCTGACCGTTTTTCTCATAGATCGAAGAGCACACGTCTGAACTCCAGTCACTGCGATCTATCTCGTATGCCGTCTT
>CAIXZI010000203.1 GCA_903923915.1 uncultured Bacteroidota bacterium | reverse complement strand
TACATTATGGTATTATTCCACGCAGTAACCGTTGCATTTTTGTGATAAACGAATTGCCTGATTTGCAAGCAAGAATACAGGTTGCTCTCTTTAATATTTTACAAGAAGGCGATATACAAATTCGTGGATTTAAATTGCGTATCCCTTTAGATATTGAATTTATTTTTACAGCAAACCCAGAAGATTATACTAATCGTGGAAGTATTGTTACACCTTTGAAAGACAGAATTGGTAGTCAGATTTTAACGCATTATCCAAAAAGCATTTCGGTTTCAAAACAAATTACAGCGCAGGAAGCTAAACTCAGTAAACATCAAAAAGAGAATATTGAGGTGGGCGATTTAGTTGCGACCATTATTGAACGAATTGCATTTGAGGCTCGTGAAAGCGAATTTGTTGATGCAAAAAGTGGCGTCTCCGCACGATTAACAATTTCTGCTTATGAAAATTTAGTGAGCACCGCTGAACGTAGAATGCTTTTAAATGGTGAAGAAAAAACTGTTGTGCGCATAAGTGATTTGCAAGGTGTAATACCCGCTGTTAATGGAAAGATTGAATTAGTTTACGAAGGCGAACAAGAAGGTGCCGGTATAGTTGCTCAAAACTTATTAGGCAAAGCTATTCGTAATGAATTTTTACAATTATTTCCAGATCCAAGTAAATTAAAAAAGAAAAAACAGGCAAGCCCGTACCAACCTATTATTAATTGGTTTGGCGAAGGAAACATGGTTGATGTTTTACTTTTGGAAGATGATAAAAGTTACAAAAAAGTATTAGAAGCTATTCCTAATTTAAGTGAGTTGGTTGAAACTTTTTCTCCAAAATTATCTAAAACACAAAAATTAGTAATGATGGAATTTGTTTTGTTTGCTTTGGCAGAACATTCCTTAATTGGTAAAAACATGTTAGAGCAAGGTGTACAGTTTAAAGATTTGTTAGGCTCTATGTTTTCTGAAAAAGATTTTTTTAGCGGCGAGCAGAATAATTAGGGTTGTATCAGCTAAAACCATAATAGGTAAAAGCTATAGTTAGTATAAATGATTTCATTAGCGGAAAATAAATTGCAAAAAACCTAAAAAGTAATTTAAACCAATAAAAGCAAAGGCCATAAAGGGTTTTGAATCTTAGTTAAATAAGCCCATATTACTTACACAGAAAGTATTTTGCCCTTTAACGATTATTAATTCTACACCCCCAACCTTTCCTAAACTTTGCTTATATAAATCTAACTATAGTATTTTGGTTCTGTAATCTTAAATGAAATACAGTTTATTAATGAGGCGTCATTTAATAAAACACTAATTATGGTCTTCTTTTCCGCAGAATCACTTTTTATTGCAATACTTTTAGTTTTCACCTCTAGCATTTTCCCGCCTAATATTGAAACTTTAAAATGTCCGACTTTACTTACATTAAGAGGGTATGAATTCGAGCCATTTGATATATTTTTTAAATTTGTCATAAACCTCGTTTTATTTTAGTGAGATTCTATGGAAAAATATTTTAAACCCATTATCCTTTTTCTGGCTTTGTTTCCCGTTTTGGGAATTGCCCAGAATGACAGCCTGTTTGTTGATTCAATGAATAGGGTGCATTTTTTCGTTACCTAATTTCGAAAAAATAACTACTACAGTATCTTTTACATTTTCATTAGCAATAGAAAGTTCTTTAAGAATAGGAAAAATACTATTTGACCAACCAAGAATTAAAATATGATTTTTTGAAATGATTTGACTTTTTCCTTTTCGTAATTTTTCAACTAACCCTTTAATTGCCGAAGAAATATAACCAATCACTGTTCCGGAGATAGCTATACTACAAACCCAAAATAAAAAAGTAATTAATCTATCTTCCCAGCTTTTTCCTTTACCTAAACCTAAAATTTTAGTTATGCTATCCCACCATCTGTCAAAAAACGCCATCTCTGCATCGCTACTAAGAGAGTATTGTATGATAGTCATTACTAATCCTAAAAAAAAAGAAACAAGAAGCAAGAACAAAACAAAATACTTTGTTCTAGATATTGCATTATTAAAATAATAATGCATTTTTTTCGAAAAAGAAACTTTAATTTTTAAATCATTACTACTACTTACAATACTATCTTGCCCAATCGATTTCATACAAACGTATCTTTTATTATTTTACACACTAATGGAGGATGAAATTACAAAATATTTTATATTTTAAAACCCATAATTAGGTTTGACTTTAATCGCCATCCTATATGATATAGTTCAGATTATCTTTTAAAAACTATACTCACCTTTGATTTTCAACTATCATTCTTTTGTTTACGAAAATAGAATTATCTAAAAAATTGTCGTAACCGCTTGTTGAACGTTGTTTGACTTTAATGCCCGCATATTTAGTGCAATGGCAGATAGCCATTCACTCGTATATATTGGAGATCGAGGATAGACTTAGAAGTTTTGTAAAGTTTAAAAACACCTTCAAAACAAATAACCCAATAGCAAAATTATGAGATTGTTTATTAATTAAAGTAGGTAAGTTCTTCATTCTGGCACTTCAGAATTGTTGCCTTTTTTGCAATTGTCTTTCAGCGTAATATTCTAGAGGCTAATAATATTTTTTTATGAGTCCTTCTATCTGGCGAAAGCAAACTCCTTACCAATATTTAATACGACAAGTTGAAGAAGTTCCTGATAATCTTCCATACACAAAGCAATGCTGAAAAAAAAATCACCCCCCATTAAGCAAAAAACCCTCGCAAATCATTGATTTACAAGGGTTTTACTTTTTAGATTGCGGTCCGGACGGGACTCGAACCCGCGACCTCCGCCGTGACAGGGCGGCATTCTAACCAGCTGAACTACCGGACCAACCTATTAAGGAGGCGCAAATGTACTAAAATTTCTTTTCTAAGCAAATTTTTAGTGTCTTTAATTTATTTTTTGAGTTTATTTACATTTCTATTTTTTGAAAACAACCACCCACATAGCTAAAAAATCAAGCGGTATTAAACGCCTTGTTTTATGGTTAAACTACTTTGCTGTGGTGGCTTTGCTGCTATCGTTTACAGCTAAGTACATTAGTCCGCAAACGTTCTGGCCTTTGGCTTTTATGGGCATCTCCTACCCTATTTTATTATTATTAAATATTTTATTCGTCATTCTTTGGAGCATTCAAATGCGCTGGTGGGCATTACTCTCTGGCATTGCTATACTTTTTACACTACCCAATTTATTGTGTATGGTGCATATAAATCTCTCCAAAAAAACGGCCAGCAATAATGATATTAAGGTAATGGACTACAATTGCATGTTGTTTGATTTATACAATTGGTCGCACAACAAACAATCTCGCAAAATAATTTTTGAAATGCTGCAAAGCGAATCGCCTGATATACTTTGCCTGCAAGAGTTTTATACTTCTGAACAGCCTAAAGATTTTCATAATGCGGATACTTTAGTTTCGTTTCTAAAAACAAAAAACATTCATACTGAATATACCACAACCCTTAGAACCTTCGACCACTGGGGTGTTGCCACGCTCACCAAATACCCGATGGTGAGAAAAGGGAAAATTGTTTTCAATACCAAATCAAACAACATTTGTATTTATACTGATGTACTTATTAATAAAGATACAGTTCGAATTTATAATGCACACTTGGCATCTATAAGTTTTGGCAAGAAAGAATATAAATTTATCGACGGGTTGAATAATAAAGAATACAACGACTCTGATTTAGTAGAATCTAAAAACATTATTAAACGTTTACGAAATGGCTTTATAAAACGTGCCGAAGAAACCGAAATGATTGCCGCACACATGAAAACCTGCCATTACAAAATGATTTTGTGTGGCGATTTTAACGATACGCCTTCTTCCTTTTCCTATCATGTGCTTAGCGAAAATTTAAAAGATGCCTTTAAAGAAGCCGGCAATGGTATTGGCAAAACATACAACGGCAACCTGCCTTTACTTCGTATAGATTACATTTTACACAGCAAAGATTTTGAGTGTAGTAATTATCAACGCATATCCGAAAGTTTAACAGACCACTTCCCTATTTGTTGTTATTTGCATTTGAAGAATAAGTAATTTTACCCTGATGTTTTCAAGTAAATTAAACAACTTAGACCCCGAAGATTATTACATAAGTGAAGAGGGTTTTGTTGTGTTTACTGAAAAATATCATTTAAAAAGAGGTTATTGCTGTAAAAGCGGCTGCCGCCATTGCCCCTATGGATACAATAAAAAAACAGGCTTGTTTGATAAAAAAGAAAATAAATAATATATGACTACTCAAGAATTTCAAAAAATTGTTTTAGCCGGAATTCCCTCTGAATTGCCTGCTGTTAAAGAGTTTGATAAAACCTTAAACCACGCGCCAAAGCGAAAAGATGTTTTAAACCAAGCAGAAAAAAAGTTAGCACTTAGAAATGCGCTTCGTTATTTTGATAAAAAACACCACGCTATTTTAGCAAAAGAATTTGCTGAGGAGTTAAAAACCTACGGACGAATTTACATGTATCGTTTTCGCCCCGATTATAAAATTTATGCACGACCAATAAATGATTTTCCGCATCAATCTAAACAGGCTGCTGCTATTATGCACATGCTTAGCAACAATTTAGATTATGCTGTGGCACAACATCCACACGAGTTAATTACATACGGTGGCAATGGTGCCGTATTTCAAAACTGGGCGCAGTATTTATTAACCATGCAGTATTTGGCTACCATTACCGATGAGCAAACACTTACTCTGTATAGCGGTCACCCAATGGGCATTTTTCCCTCGCATAAAGATGCGCCACGTGTTGTAATTACAAACGGAATGATGATTCCTAATTACAGCAAGCCAGATGATTGGGAAAAATTTAATGCACTTGGTGTAACTCAATACGGACAAATGACTGCCGGTTCGTTTATGTACATTGGTCCGCAAGGTATAGTACATGGCACAACCATTACCGTTATGAATGCCGCCCGTAAAATAGCCCCCCCTACCCCCCAAGGGGGGAATCCAAAACGGACCTTTTCCTATGAAACCGCAGATAAAATGACTTATGGTTTGTTGAACAATTTTGTCAAAGAACATAGAGGTAATCCAACAGAGGCAGAAAAATGTTTTTGGGAATTAGTGCGTGGAAAAAATTTAGAGAATTATACATTTAGAAGGCAACACATTATAGGACAATATATTGTTGATTTCGTTTGTTTGGATCGGCATCTTATTGTTGAAATTGATGGATTAATTCATCAATTACCTGATAATAAAACTAATGATGAGGAACGCACAAAATGGTTAAATGAACAAGGTTTTAACGTTGTTCGTTTCACTAATGAAGAAGTCATTTCGGACACTGATACTGTATTAAAAAAAGTGTTAGACACACTCAATGTACAGGGTTCTGAAAATCCCCCTTTGGGGGGTGGGGGGGCTGGTAGCGGGCTTTTATTTGTTACCTGTGGCTTAGGTGGTATGAGCGGCGCGCAGCCTAAAGCGGCAAAAATTGCAGGCTTGGTTTCTGTTACGGCAGAGATAAATCCAAAGGCTGCAAAAACACGACACACACAAGGTTGGGTTGATGAGTTGCATGAAAATTTAGATGAATTAATTACGCGCGTTAAAAAAGCAGTTGCCTCTAAAGAAGCTGTATCGCTTGCATACCAAGGTAATGTGGTTGATTTGTGGGAACGCTTAGTTAAAGAAAATATTAAAGTAGATATTGGCTCAGACCAAACATCGTTGCATAATCCTTGGGCAGGTGGTTATTATCCGACTGGTTTTTCCTTAGAAGAATCAAATAAAATGATGGCAGAAAATCCTGCGCAGTTTAAAAAAGAAGTTCAAAAAACATTGGTGCGCCATGCAAATGCCGTAAACACATTAGCTGCTAAAGGCATGTATTTTTTCGATTATGGAAACGCGTTTTTATTAGAAGCATCTCGTGCAGGTGCTGATATTGTTAATGCAGACGGGACATTCAAATACAAATCGTATGTGCAAGATATACTTGGGCCAATGTGTTTCGATTATGGTTTTGGTCCGTTTAGATGGGTGTGTACCAGTGCCGATGCAAACGATTTAAAAAAGACGGATGAGCTTGCGTTAGAAGTTTTACAGGATATGTACAAAACGGCACCCGATGAAATTAAACAACAACTAAGCGATAACATTGCGTGGATAAAAAACGCCATGGAAAATAATTTAGTGGTTGGTTCGCAAGCACGTATTTTATATGCAGATAGTGAGGCGCGTATACGCATTGCAGAAGCGATGAATAAAGCTATTGCAGAAAATAAAATTTCGGCGCCTGTTGTTTTAGGAAGAGATCATCATGATGTAAGTGGAACTGATTCTCCGTATCGTGAAACGAGTAATATTTATGATGGCTCTCAATTTACAGCAGATATGGCTGTGCAAAATTTTGTGGGTGATGCTTTTAGAGGTGCAACCTGGATTAGTTTACACAATGGTGGTGGCGTTGGTTGGGGCGAAGTAATGAACGGTGGTTTTGGTTTGGTGCTTGATGGAACTCCTGACGCTGATAGGCGTTTAAAACAAATGTTATTTTGGGATGTAAACAATGGTATTGCTCGTCGCTCTTGGGCGCGCAACAAAGAAGCCTTGTTTGCAATTAAACGTGAGATGGACAGAACACCAACAATGAAAGTTACAATACCTAATTTGGTTGATGATAATTTGTTGGAAGGCCTAATCTTTTGAACCCTGTAATTTTATTCTCAAAAGAATTATATTTATAACCATGAAAAAACTTCTATTATTATTATTGGTTTTTACGCTTTCCGTTGAAGTAAACTCTCAAAATATTTGCTTTTATCCTGATACTGTGTTATTAGATAATTACGGTCAAGAGGAGCAAGGTATTTGTATTGCTGACCTCAACAACGACGGAAAAAAAGATTTAGTCATAAAAAAAGCATACAACGATACCATATCCGTTTCTCTTGGCAATGGAATGGGTAGTTTTGGGGCATCCATCAACTATCCTTTTATCGGCGGATTAAGCGTAATAATAAGTGCTGATTTTAATAATGACGGGAACGCCGATATAGCTGCCATCTCGAATGACTCAACTAATATTTATATATTACAAGGCAATGGTGTTGGTAGTTTTAGCAATATAAAAAGTGTCAGTTGCAACGCGCCGCCTTCATCTTTAATTTGTAATGATTTTAACAATGATGGGAAAATAGATTTAGCTACTTCAAATGTAAATGCCAACAATATTACCGTATTACTGAATAATGGTGTTGGGAGTTTTAGTGCCCCTACAAATTATCCTGTGTTTTATGCGTGGCCTTATTATATTTTATCTGCCGATTTTAATGAAGATGGTAATTCAGACTTAGTAACATTAAATTATAATCATTCAGGTCCTCCAACCATTAATCTGTTTTTAGGTACAGGCACTGGTAATTTTGGAGCGGCAGTTAATTTTGCAATTGGAGGTTATTATTCAGGTTCGTATTTCACTTTATCAGATTTAAACAATGACAATCATGTAGATATAGCTGTAATTGGAGATAGTTTGTATGTACTTTTTGGCACAGGCACAGGTAATTTTAATTATCCTAAATCATTTACTACTTCTAATTATCCTACATCCATAAATAGTGCAGATTTTAATAATGATTTAAACACTGATATAGCAATAACCAATAGTTCTGCAATTATTTCTATACTTTTAGGAACGGGCACTGGTAGCTTTAGTTATGCACCAAACATTAATATCACTGACTATCCTCAATCAATAACTTGTTCAGATATAAATGGAGATGGAAAAGCAGATTTAGCTCTAACAACATATAGTACCTCTGCTGTTCATATTTTACTAAATTGTTCTAATCCCAACACAAACATTGTAAACAGTTATAGCCTGACCCAAGAGATGCAAGTTGATCCTAATCCCGTTATAAGTAGTTTGTGGTTGTCTTTGCCTGATACAATATTTGATGATAACCAAGTTGTATTTATAACAAATGTTTTCGGTGATATTATAAAGCATTATACTGTCAATAAATCGACACTCCAAATTGATGTGTCTGATTTAAGTGCAGGTGTTTATTTTATTAGAGTTAAGCGGGGTATAAAAAAATTTATCAAACAATAATTGAGTTTATTGTACAGCCAAATGAGTCTTTCTAAACAAAACAAAGAGCTAATAAACAACATTAACTTTTCTATTGATAAAACAGATAGGGAAGAATTTGAAAACTGCGAGTTTAATAATTGCATTTTTACCAATTTA
The DNA here is from genome assembly GCA_903923915.1 of uncultured Bacteroidota bacterium. Classification (GTDB taxonomy): domain Bacteria; phylum Bacteroidota; class Bacteroidia; order B-17B0; family Aurantibacillaceae; genus PALSA-968. The sequence continues at coordinate 301 of CAIXZI010000203.1, read as the reverse complement.
AAAAACCTTGAGTTTGAAGATTGTGTGTTTAAAAACTGTAACCTCAGTAATGCCGATTTAAAAAGCTGCAAACTACAAGATGTAATATTTACAGATTGTAAACTTGTGGGCGCTAATTTTTCTCAAACTAAAGATTTTGGCTTTTGTATTGTATTTGATGGCTGCTTAATGGATTATGCTTCCTTTGATAGAAAGCGTATGAACAAAAGCGTTTTCAAAAATTGCAAAATGCACAGCGTTAATTTTACGCAGGCAGATTTATCAAAAGCTGCTTTTATAAATTGCGATTTGTACGAAGCCT
>CAIXZI010000202.1 GCA_903923915.1 uncultured Bacteroidota bacterium | reverse complement strand
GGGAGGCTCGGTAAATTTTAAAAATATTACGTTCAATCCGCATGGGCACGGAACGCACACCGAATGCGTAGGGCACATCAGTAAAGAATTTTACTCGGTAAACAAAAGTCTGAAACAATTTATGTTTATGGCAGAGCTCGTTACTATTTTACCTAAAGAAGTAGGCGGCGATCTCATTATCACCAAACAAATACTGGAAACATTTATAGATGATAAAAATCCGGAAGCATTAATTATACGCACACTTTCAAATAGCGAGGCAAAAACGCATAAAGATTACTCCAACACAAATCCGGCTTACATCAACGAAGAAGCCATGAAATACATTGTAGAAAAAGGCATACAGCATTTATTGTTTGATACACCCAGCGTTGATAAAGAAGTAGATGGCGGCGCACTCCTCGCCCATAAAGCCTTTTGGCAATACCCCGAAAACACAAACACACAACGTACCATTACAGAGTTAGTTTATATACCCAACACAATTTATGATGGAACTTACCTTTTAGATTTACAAGTAGCCGCTTTTGAAAACGATGCTACCCCTTCAAGACCTTTGTTGTATAGGATGATTGTTTAAATGGTTATTCTGATTACACCAGTCTAAGGCTTAACATTACCTGCTAATAATTATTTTCGTGAAATAATTGCTTTTGTCGATTCTGTCCGTAAATTTGTCCGTGTCCGTAAAAGTGTCCGCAAAATGATAAATGTAAGATTTTACCTCGATAAAGCTGATAAAAGCAAAAACTTTCCTATTCACCTTGTCTTGCGTCAAAAGGATGTACAAATAAAGGTCGCAACTGGAGAAAAAATAAAGAAGAAGGATTGGGATAATAAAAACCAGTTAGTTAAGGGTACAGAATATCGTTATAAATCAATAAATAAATTTTTACTTTTTTTAAAACAAGAAGTTGAAAAGCATTTTGAAACAGCCGCTCATTCTCAATTTACGGATAAAAAAATAAAAGATAAAATATTGTCTCTTGTTAATAGCCGTAAAGTAAATACTGATATTAAAATGGTTTTTGAGAATGAATCGAAATACGGAGAAAAGCAAAATATAACTTTTGTGGATTTATTTGCGGGAGCCGGCGGTTTTAGTGAAGGTTTTTTACAAGCGGAAAGTGGGAAATATTTTTATGACTTCCTTTTAGGTAGTGACATTAATGAAAACTGTGAGTTAACACACCTTGCACGCTATAATTATCAACTTGGTCTTGATGCAGAATTTTTAAAACAAGATATTACAGAGCCCGATTTTTTGGATAATCTTTTGAAAAGATTGAAAGGAAAAGAGGTTGATGTTGTTTGTGGTGGGCCGCCTTGTCAAAGCTTTAGTCTTGCAGGTAAAAGAAAAAAGTTTGATAAAAAGGATGATCTGTTCGCTCACTATTTGAAAGTAATTAGGTCTTTAAGACCAAAGTATTTCGTAATGGAAAATGTGAAAGGCATTTTAACTAAGGAGGAAGGTAAAATTCGTGAAATGATTTTACAAGAAATAAAGTCTATTGTGGATTTAAAAGAATTTCATCAGTTAATTTATTTTTTAGCAAAGCTTCGAAAAGCAGAAAAAGAGAAAGCATTTACAT
>CAIXZI010000201.1 GCA_903923915.1 uncultured Bacteroidota bacterium | reverse complement strand
GATGAAAAATTTGTGATAGATTACTGCAAAAAAAGCAACATAAAATGCTTTACTAAAAAGTTTAATACCTTGGCTTACGCAGAAAACAAAGGCATTTCTATACAAATGGCAGCTCGTGGGTTGCGCTATAATTGGTTTAATGAATTATTAAGCGATCATAATTTTGATTACCTGTTAACCGCCCATCATGCTAACGATAACATAGAAACTTTTTTTATCAATTTGCTGCGAGGCTCTGGTATTAACGGATTAAAGGCTATTCTGCCTAAAAAAGATAAATTGGTTCGTCCGCTTTTGTTTGCTACCCGTGCCGAAATTGAAAGTTACATTGCAAAAAACAACATTTTATTTAGAGAAGATAGCAGCAACAAAGAAGATAAATACCTGCGTAACCAACTGCGTTTACAGGTAATTCCCGCATTAAAAAAAATAAACCCTTCGTTTGAACAAACCATTTCTGCCGAAATTGAAATATTGCAACAAACCAATCTTATTCTAAAAAATGAAGTCGAAAAACAGCGCAAAAAACTACTCATTGCAGAAGGAAATACCTTTAAAATAAACATCAAAAAATTAGAAAAAACAACTGCTGCTAAACTTATTTTATTTGAATTATTACAAGATTTTGGGTTTAATTCATCACAGTCAAGCAATGTTTATGATAGCCTTCAAGCCCAATCTGGTAAGGTTTTTAGCAGTAACACCCATTCTCTAATTAAAGACAGAGATTTTCTATTTATCGAAAAGTCAAGCGTAAAATCCGCTAACGAAGAGTTCTTAATTCAGGCAAACAACTTCAAAATTACACATCCAATTAACCTTAAAATTTCTTTTATTAATGGCAATATAAATGTTATTCCTAAAAAAGATTTTGCAGATAATAAAGCTTATTTAGACGCTGATAAACTTACATTTCCGTTAACAGTAAATAAATGGCAAACCGGCGATAAATTCAGGCCCCTTGGCATGAAAGGCTTTAAAAAAGTAAGCGATTTTTTTATTGCTGAAAAAGCCACTTTATTCAATAAGCAAAATCAATGGATAGTACGCTGTAAACAGCGTATAGTATGGCTTGTAGGCAAACGGGTAGATGATCGATTTAAAATAACCACATCCACCAAAAAAATTTGTGTTATTACTTATACAACCTAATAACTATAACTAATTACCTAAAATAGGTATCTTTGCAAAACTATGAGCAAACGTTTAAAAATTGCCTTATTTGTTATTATTGGCGTTCTACTGGCCGATCAATTAATTAAAATTTACATTAAAACACATTTTGCTTTAGGCGAAGAACATGTTTTTTTCTCGTGGTTTAGAATTCATTTTACCGAAAACCCCGGTATGGCCTTTGGGCTTGAGTTTGGTGGCTTTTTAGGTAAATTAGCTCTTAGTATTTTTAGAATTGGAGCTGCCATTTTTGGTATTTATTACCTGCGTCAAATTATTCTAAAGCAATACCATATTGGCTACATAACTGCCATTGCATTTATTTTTGCGGGTGCCGTGGGTAATATTTTAGATAGCATGTTTTATGGCATTATTTTTAACGAAAGTTTTGGCGAACCCGCACATTTTTTCCCTGTCGAAGGAGGTTATGCAGGCTTTTTGCATGGCCGCGTAGTAGATATGTTCTACTTTCCGTTGGTAGAAGGTCATTTCCCTACCTGGCTGCCTATTTGGGGTGGTGAAGATTTTATGTTTTTTAGACCTATTTTTAACTTTGCCGATTTTTCTATTTCAACCGGTGTGGTTATTATTTTATTGTTTCAGAAAAAGTTTTTTACCGAAAATAAAATAGCTGAAACCCAGGCTGAGCAAGTATCTTCGGTAGAACAAGAAAACAATACAATTTCTTAATTTTTTGGCGTTTCGCTGAATACAGCGTCGGGCTTTACGCGCTGCACGGCAGCTTGCTACAAATGCTTTTTCAGCATTCTGCGAAGCAATTCAAAATAAAAACGATTAGCAAATCCCTAACGCAAATACAAGATAAAAAGCATAATTTTGAAACAAATTATTACAAGTGAAAAAAATCTTATTACTTATATCTTTTGTCTTTTTTCTTCAGTCTAACCAAGCCCAAACAGGTTGGCAGGCAGTTTCATCTTTTGGCGCAAATCCGGGCAATTTAAATATGTATAGTTATGTACCTGTGGGCATTAGTGGTTCGGCTCCATTAGTAGTGGTTATGCACGGTTGTACTCAAAATGCTACAACAGTTGCTACTCAAAGTGGATGGAATACTTTGGCCGACAAGCATAAGTTTTACGTAATGTATCCTGAACAAAACTCGGCTAACAACTCAAGCACATGTTTTAATTGGTTTGTAAATGGAGATATAAATCGTAACCAAGGCGAGGCTGGCTCTATAAAACACATGGTAGATTATATGAAATTACATTATAATATAGATACTACACAAATATTTGCTACAGGTTTAAGTGCCGGTGCTTGCATGACCAACGTAATGTTAGCTTGTTATCCCGATGTTTTTAAAGCCGGTGCGATAATGGCAGGTGCTCCTTATAAAGCAGGCGCAAATGCTTTGTATGGTTATACAACAACTATTGCGCCTCAAACTTGGGGAGATTCTGTTAAAACAGGCTACCCTTCCTATACAGGTGCTTATCCTAAAGTGGCTGTTTTTCAGGGAAGTGCAGATCCGGTGGTTAATCCAACCAACGAAACAGAAATTATGAAACAATGGACAAACATACACGGTGCAGACCAAACGGCCGATGCAACGGTTACTTCTTTTAATAGTAATCCATATGTTACAAAAAACACATACAACGATAATAATGGCAATGAAGTAGTTGAAACCTATACGCTAACAGGAATGGGACATGCCATTGCTTTAGATACCGGAAGTTGTTATCAACAATGTGGTAAAACGGGTACGTATGCTTTAGAAGTTTATTTTTCTTCTACGTTTTGGGCAGCTAATTTTTTTAATATTTTAAATAACAATGCTGTTTCTATTAACGGATTGCAGGTTGTTTCGGTTAATCAAACAAGTGTAACTTATTCGGTTACCAATACTTCAAATACTACGTACACCTGGACTGTTCCTGCCGGGGCAAGTATTGTAAGCGGACAAGGTACTAATCAAATAACTGTAAATTTTGGAACAATATCCGGCAATGTAACCGTTACAGAAACATCATCAACATGTAAAATTGGTCCGTTTAACTTATTTGTAAATGTGGGTGGAACAACAGGAATCTCTCAAATTTCAAATCTCACGTCTCAAATCTTTATTTACCCAAATCCAGGTAAAGGGATAATTAATATTCAATCACAAACAACTCCACAAGAAATTAAAATAATTAATTTATTAGGTGAGGTTTTATACAGTAAACAGCCAAATAGTAAAGAAACTAAAATAAATACAAGTGATTATTTGCCAGGTATTTACTTAATTTACTTACAAGAAGAAGGAAAAGCAACTGCCATTAGAAAAATTATTGTAGAATAATTGCCAAATAATACAAATCAACTACTATTTTTGCCAAATAATTTAAAACACTAATATTAAAATAGACCAATTATGAAAACTAAAATTGCAGCGGTATTAATCTCATTATTATTTTTAATCTCTTGTGGAACAGAAGAGCAGCCTAAAGAAGGAGCACCTGCTGAAAACACGAATAGCAATAAAATGATTTTAAAGGCATCTAATAATATGTATGTAGCAATAAGCGCAGATTCTACTTTATCGGCTAATCAATCAGATGCAACTAAAGCAGAAGTTTTTGAAAAAGTTGATCAAGGAAACGGGAAATTTGCACTTAAAACCAGTGCAGGTAAGTTTGTTTCTGATGTTAGAAGTGCTGAAAATAAACTTTACGCTAACCGTACAGCTGTTGGTGAGTGGGAGCAATTTGAAATTATTAATGTTGAAGGTGGAAAAATCAATTTAAAATCATCTGCTGGTAAAATGGTTTGCGGCGATCAAGGTACAGGTGGAATAATGGTTGCAAATAGAGATCAAGCAAGTGATTGGGAAACCTTTACTGCTGAACCAAAATAAGCTCTACCTAAATCCTTCAAAAACACCAAGTCCAAATAAAGCAAAGTCGTATTTAACAGGGTCTTTGCTGTCTAACTTTCTTAGTAATTCAGTAACTTCTTCTACAGCTTGCCAATCGTTTTGGGTGCGATTAAGCAAGCCTAATTTTCTACTTACATTGCCAGTATGAACGTCTAAAGGGAGGCATAGTTGAGACGATTTTATGTTTTTCCAAATACCAAAATCTACACCTGCTCTGTCCCTTCTAACCATCCAGCGTAAAAACATGCACAGGCGCTTAGAACTAGAGTTTTTTAGGGGATTAGATACGTGCTTTTGTGTACGTGCCGGGTGTTTGATAGAAAAAAAATCTTCTCTAAAACTTATTATACCATTTTTTATTGTTTCATCTTTTGGCTGAATACCTTTACTAAAAAGGGTTTCGAGGGACTCATGTTTGTTGTAAATATCTCTAAGCGATTGAATAAAAAATATACAATCTTCGCCATTAAATGTGCGATGCACAAATTTTGAAAATACTTTTATCTCTTTTGCAGTAGCATTTGTAATAAAGTTGTGCGGAGCAAAATCCATAAACTGCATCAGTTTAGTAGCATTTTTTATAATACTTTGTCGGTTACCCCATGCAATAGTGGCTGCAAAAAAAGCGGCAATTTCAATGTCTTGTTTTTTTGTAAATTGATGGGGAATGCAAATAGGATCTGTTTCTATGAATTTTTTATGATTGTATAAAAAATATTTCTCGTCTAAAAACTCTTTTAGTAAACCTAAATCTTTTTGCTGCATTTATTTTGAAAAAGGACTAATCTGCATTAACAAACATATTATGTGTTTTTTCATACCCAATATTGGTAACGGGTCCATGTCCTGTATATACAGTAGTTTCATCGGGTAGGGTATACAGTTTTGTTTTAATGCTTCGTTCTAAATCATCATGATTTGCTAAAGGTATGTCTGTTCTGCCAATCGTATTTTTAAATAATACATCACCATTAATTACTAAATGATTTTCGGCATTATAAAAAACCACATGTCCGGGTGCATGTCCGGGCGTATGAAAAACTTTTAGGGTTGTATTTCCAAAAGTAAGTTCGTCGCCATCTTCTATATGTTTTTCAGGAGCAGGAGAGGGGTCGTAATTTAGTTCGTATCTCTTGCAAACCCCTTCTTGCGCAGCAAAAACATCTAAATCGGCCTTATGAAAAATTGGTTTTAAACCATAGGTATCAAAAACAAAACGATTACCCATAATATGGTCAAAATGCGCGTGTGTACAAAGCAACATTACCGGCTTTAATTTTTTGTCTGATATAAAGTCTTTTAAAATGGCTTGCTCTTGCGCGGTATAACAGCCTGCATCAATAATAACACACTCTTGGGTTTCGTCATATAAAACGTAGGTGTTTTCATGAGCCGGATTAAATGTAAAGAATTTAACAGTTAGCATTTTGCTTTTTTTAAGATGGCAAATTTACCAATTTAAAAGGCATTTTAAGAATATCTTCTTCCAATAAAAAAATCGTAAATTTGGTTCCTCAATAATAAACAACCAACACATGAAAAAAATTATTCATACAAAAAAAGCACCGGCTCCTATTGGGCCTTATAGTCAAGGGGTTTTAGCGGGTAACACACTGTATATATCTGGTCAAATTGCTTTAGATTTAGAAACCAATAAACTAATTAAAGGCAATATAAAAGATGAAACACGTCAAATTATGGAGTACATGAAAGCTATTTTGGAAGAAGCTGGAATGACCTTTGAAAACGTGGCTAAAACAACCATTTTTTTAAAAGATATGAATAATTTTGTTCAGGTAAATGAGGCTTATAGCTCTTATTTTACAAGTAATTTTCCTGCACGCGCTACTATCGAAGCATCTCGCTTGCCAAAAGATGCTAACGTTGAAATTTGCTTGGAAGCAGTTAAGTTTTAATCTGTTTTATAACTAATATTATTTTGCATCCACGCTATTTTTTACATCTTGCTTATAACGGAAAAAATTATCATGGTTGGCAATTTCAGCTTAACACACCTTTAACCATTCAACAAATATTGCAAGAAAGGTTAAGTTTATTACTTCATGAAAAAATAACCTTAATTGGTTGCGGACGAACGGATACAGGTGTGCATGCAAAGCAATATTATGCTCATTTTGATTCGGCCAAAGAAGATATTATCAGCAACAAACAACAATGGCTTTTTAAAATGAACCATTGTGTACCTAAAGATATTGCACTAATAAATATTTTACCCGTACAAAATAATGCAAATGCACGGTTTAGTGCAACAGCACGTACCTATAAATATTATATACATCAGGTTCCAAATCCTTTTACAAACGATTTTTCTGCGTATATATATGGTGATATCGATATTGATTTGATGAATCAGGCTGCAGAAATAATTAAGCGCACCAAAGATTTTACCAGTTTTACAAAAGTAAATAACAGTCATGCAAACCATATTTGCGATATAATGGAATGTAATTGGGTTCGGGAAAATGAGAACATAATTTTTACGGTTAAGGCTAATCGCTTTTTGCGAAACATGGTACGCTGTTTGGTAGGTACTATGTTGGAGGTTGGCACAAAGAAAATTTCACTAGCAGAATTTGAAGAAATTATTCTGTCACAAGACAGAAGCGCAGCTGGAAAATCTATTACAGGCAAAGGCTTACATT
>CAIXZI010000200.1 GCA_903923915.1 uncultured Bacteroidota bacterium | reverse complement strand
TTATTTTAAAAGCACAATTAACAAAACATTAAAACAGAATGAACTTAATACCTTTAAGCAAATTGATTCCTTAACTCACTTGCCTTTTTCAAACCCATATTGGTTAAATGAAAAACATAGTTTAGGGATGTACACGGTAAAAGAAAAATTTCTTTTAAATAGGCCTGAAAATTACCTCTCTAAAGTAGTAGAATTTCATTTTACAATAAATGATTTATATTTTGCTGTGCGAAGAGATTTGGTTTACAAATACACCGACCCTGTTAAAGGTGAGGTTTATCGTCCGTTTGAAATTTTACCACCTGCAACCATCAATATTTCTGATAAAGTTTTTGTATTTAGTTCACTTGCAGCTAAAGATGTTTCGTTTACGGTAAAAGCAAATACAGCTAATGTAGCAGGAACGGTTCAGATAAAAGTACCCGAAGGATGGATAATCAATATTAAAAACCCTGACTTTAAATTAACTAGCAAAGGTGACGAAGTTATTATAGACGCAACACTAACTCCCGGAAAAAGTAGTAATGATGGTAAACTACAAGCATCTGTAAATATTGGCGGAACCACTTACGCAAAAAGCATTAAGCGCATAGAGTATGACCATATTCCGTATCAATTTATTTTAAGTGATGCCGAAGCAAATATTGTACATCTTGATTTAAAAAAGACAGGCAATATTATTGGATACATTCCCGGTGCGGGCGATGATGTAGTTGCGTGTTTAAAACAAATTGGTTATGATGTTACCATATTGACAGATGAATTATTATCTAAAGAAAATTTATCTAAATACAATTGTATTATTACAGGCGTGCGCGCATACAATACAAACGAACGCTTGCAAATTCACTACAATAAATTAATGGAGTATGTAAAAAACGGCGGCAATTTAGTTGTGCAATACAATACTAACAGTCGTATTGGCCCTGTGGGCACTAAAGTTGGGCCGTATCCGTTTACTATTTCGAGAGATAGGGTTACCGATGATAATGCCGAAGTTAGATTTACAAATCCTAAACATGTTGTTTTAAATTCCCCGAATATTATAACCCAAAAAGATTTTGAAGGATGGGTACAGGAACGCGGAATTTATTTTGCAACTGATATAGATAAAAATTATGAAACTATTTTTTCTATGAACGACCCTAAAGAAAAAGCAAGTGAAGGAAGTTTAATTATTGGTAAATACGGCAAAGGAAATTTTGTTTATACAGGCTTGGTTTTCTTTAGAGAACTTCCTGCGGGTATTCCCGGTGCATATCGTTTGTTTGCAAATTTAATAAGTCTGCCTGCCAATAAATAATGTCAGCGCAAAAACATTCCATATCTAAAAAATGGCTTAACGCTTATGTGTTAGTGGTTGGTGTTTTAGTTATGTTAATTATTTTCTTTTACTTCTTCACAAAACAATTTGCATGAGTACGATAGATTGGTTTGTTCTTATTGTAACCTTGCTTGCTGTAATTACATATGGCATTTATAAAAGTAAAAGCGAAAAAACACTAGATGGTTATTTTAAAAGCAGCAACTCCATGAGTTGGTTTTTGATTTTGCTTTCTATTATGGGCACGCAGGCAAGTGCCATTACTTTTTTATCTGCACCCGGACAAGCCTATACCGACGGCATGCGCTTTGTGCAATATTATTTTGGTTTGCCATTAGCCATGGTTTTACTTTGTGTAACGTTTATTCCAATTTATCATAAACTAAAAGTATTTACGGCGTATGAGTTTTTAGAACAGCGATTTGATTTGAAAACGCGCGCATTGGCATCTGTTCTGTTTTTAATTCAACGTGCGCTATCAACAGGTATTAGTATTTATGCGCCGTCTATTATTTTATCTTCTTTATTGGGCTGGAATATTTATTACACGAATCTCGTTATGGGAGGCTTCTTAATTATTTATACCGTTAGTGGGGGCACTAAAGCTGTTACCTATACACAGATGCAACAACTGCTCATTGTTTTTGTGGGAATGTTTTTAGCAGGATATATGGTAGTACATATGCTTCCAGAAGGTGTAAGTTTTTCCGATGCTTTGCATGTTGCAGGTAAGATGGGCAAGCTAAATGTTATTGAAACTAAAATAGATGTAACCGATTCGCATTGGTGGAAAGACAAATACAATATCTGGAGTGGATTAATTGGTGGTTTCTTTCTCGCGCTCTCTTATTTTGGAACAGATCAATCGCAAGTAGGGAGATACTTAACAGCAAAAAACACCAAAGAAAGCAGAATTGGTTTATTAATGAACGGCTTGGTAAAAGTGCCCATGCAGTTTTTAATTCTACTGGTGGGTAGTTTGGTTTTTGTATTTTATATGTTTTACCAATCGCCAATTTTCTTTAATCAAAAACAAGTAGAAAAAGTTTTAGCAACAGATTATAAGACTGAGTTTGTTGCGCTTCAAAATAAAAACGATTCTTTAAACACCATCAAGCAAACCCAAACACATCAACTCGTAGCTGCACTTCATCAAAAAGATAACCTACAAATACACAACACACAATCTTACTTAAAAGAAACCGAAAAGCAAACAAAAATAATTCGCGCAGATGCCATTGCTTTAATGAAAAAAGCTGATAAAACAGCTGATACAAACGACACCAATTACATATTCTTGTATTTTGTTGTACAAAATATGCCTCGGGGTTTAATAGGTTTATTAATTGCCATGATTTTTTTGGCCGCCTGGGGTAGCATAGCTGCAGCGTTAAACTCATTAGCATCTACCACCGTAATTGATTTATATAAACGTATGTGGGTAAAAAACGAAACTGAAGCGCATTACTTTAAAGCATCGCGCTGGATAACTTTTGCATGGGGCTTATTTTGCATCGCTACCGCTATGTTTGCCAGTAAATTAGGCAGCTTAATTGAAGCCGTTAATGTATTAGGCTCATTATTTTACGGAACTATTTTAGGCATTTTTCTCGTAGCCTTCTACATGAAAAAAATTGGGAGCAAGGCAGTTTTTTATGCAGCCATTTCAACCGAGCTTTGCGTTATTGCTATTTACATCTCTGACATTATATCCTTCCTGTGGCTTAACGTAATTGGTTGTTTATTAGTTATGTTGTTTGCTTGGCTTATACAAAATATCTTCATCAAAGAAAAAACCATTACTGCATAATCATTTTTACAACATTATGAAAACACATAATTGATTATATTGTATGCTTAATAAAAACCAAGCATTTCAGTAAAGAGCTGATTAAATTTAATTAGGGCCATACGCGCCCATATTTGGAAAACCATTAGTATAGGTAAAAGAAGATCCATTAATGTCATTAAAGTATCCGCCGGTAGCAGATGTGCTACCTTGTCCAATAGCCGCAGAGCCATTATTAAGTTTAAAGTTATAGGTAGATGGGCTAATAAAATTCATAGGATTTGCATTCCCGCTAATTATTTCGCAAATGTTGGTTGGTTTTGTATTTGACTGCAAACCGCCTGTTTTTAAAGCACAATGGTCAAGTACAAAGTGGAGGCGATTTAAAAATCCTCCTGCAATGGTATCAAACTGAAATTCTTCGGCTAAGTTTCCATCAAAAATACAATTACCAAAATATAAGCTATCAAAGGCTGAAACTACATTGCCATTAAAATAATCATTAAAAAGAAAAGAAGGGGTGGTGCGTGCATTAGAGCCCGAGCTATTGTTGGTTTGATTCCAATAATTAGCAAAGGTTGATTGGTAAAATGCGTAATTGCCCCCAAAATCAAGTTCTAAAACATGCTGCCCGCAATTTACAACTACATCATTTCCGCCTGTTATATTGTAGTAATGACCTAAAATGCCTGCATAGCTGCAGTTTTGTATAATGGTGTTGGTTAAGCTAAGATGTTTAGGGTCGTTAGGATTAACAGTATTTCCAAATCCATCAAAAGCAGAGTAACCCGCATGCACACCTATATAAGCGTTTTTTATAACAGCATAATTAATACTATTTTGTGTGCTACCTTCATTAATCCAAATCCTGTCCCACTGCCCGGGCACATCTTTATATTCTTGTTCTAATCTATCTCCCTGAAAGTTAACTTCATTGCCATGAGTGCCATTTACTTGTATAGTGCCATATCGGTAAACCCAAATGCCTCCACCGTTATGTACATATACTTTTGCTCCGCCCTGAATAGTGAGCGTGCACGCAGAATCTACAACAGCATATCCATATATCAAGTGCGGTTTATCATTTTTCCAAGTGGTGTTACATGGTTCTACTTCATAATTAAGTGCCTGCGAGTTGCTGAAAATAATTTTTTTATTTGGCATGTGATAATAAGCGTTCTGTCCAAAAGCAATTAAATCAAAATGCTGCTCGCTACCATTAAGGTCAAATAAAATAGAATCGCGATAAATAAAAGGGTTTAGTTGGTTGTTAGGATTAATGGTTACTTCTACAAAAATGTACATACTGTCGTTAGCGGCAATTTCAACATTGCTGAAAGATTTGCCTGCAACACCGTCTACATTTAAACGATAAAAAGAAGCATTGCCACGCGCTAAGCGTATAGACGAAATGTTTACCTTGCCGTTGTTGCGGTTATGTACCCTAAATAATTTGGTGGTAGAACCTATATTGGTAAACACGGTATCAAACAAAACAGAATCTTGCGAAAAGCTTAGCTTGGCACCAGAACTGGTTATTACTTTATCTTTTTTACAAGAAACAAAAAAGCTGAAAAATAGGACAAGAACCGATATGTAAACTAAATTTTTCAAGGTATAGAATATGGTAACGAAAATACTTGTTTTTTATTATAAGCTATTTAAAAATTACAAGCTGAGAACTTCCTTGGAGATTACCATTTGCATACATTTTTACAAGATACATGCCTGCTGTAAAATCAGTACAATTAATTTGCTGCGATGTAGTTGTAATATTTTCTTCTTTTAAAATACGGCCCTGTATATCGCAAATTTGTATAAATGAGCTTTCAGTAAGGTTATCAGTAACAACTATAAACATACCATTTGTAGGATTTGGGAACACTTTACATACTGCGTTTTGCAGTTTATTTGTTTGCACCATAGTAGTTTGATTTTGATTGTTGAAAAAATAAATCAAAACATCTTTCATTACCGTATCGCGCATGGCGGCAGGATAGATTGTTTCAAACGGATAAGCTATATAAACTAATTTTCCGGTTGTTGTTCCTCCATTAAAAACACCTGCATAATGCACACAGGCATAATCTGTCGCTGAAGTTGTATAATGTAAATCTGCAGCAGAACCATTGATGGTTGTAATAACATCAGGATAGCTTACATTGTAAGTGCCATGTGTTCCGTTATCAAACGTAATAGTGTCGTTGCTTGCATAAATAGAAGTAGCAACCGATTGTGAAAAACTCGAATAATAGGTGTTGCTTGTTCCTCCTGGTGCATCGGCAACATAACTTGCTTTTAAATAGTTGTTATAAAAAGTTTTATCGGCGGTAGTTCCGCTGTGGTCTAAATCCCAGCCAATCTCACTACCCGAAGTAAACAAATATCCACCCTGTTTTAAATAATTGCTCACGTAAGTCTGTTCTGTGCTGCTAAAAGTTTCATCAGCGGTGCTTTCCTCACCCAAAATCCAATCAACTACTTTATAATTACTTAAAGGCAATAGATTGTCGGTAACTGCTTCGTTTGTGCAAGATTCAACATATTTATTGTTGTTATGAAAAGAGGTGCCATGCTGAATAACAAAATTATAGGTATTACCTGTAATCGCTCTGTCAAAACCATTTACCAGCAAGGTGCTGTCGGTATGTGTAGTAGGCACGGCAGCCAAAACCTCTGATATGCCTGAGGTAATATTATTGATAGAATCGTAAGCCGAAATTTTTACATAGCAAAGTTGATTGGCAGTTAAGCCTGTCAATAATAAATTATTTTTTTTGAGTTGTATAGGTGCTCCAAAAGTTTTGCCGTTGGTGCTTTTATAAACATTATAATGTGTAGCGTTAGGATCATTTTTTACAATCAGTTTTAAGGAGGTAGAACCGTTTTTTAATACCGCAAAAGATTGCGGGATGCTTATCACAATTCCATATGGGTACCAAGGTTGAGAAATTACACCCTCATCACTTAGCAAAGTATTTAATGTAGATGATTCTAAAATCGACTGAATGGTTGTTGGCGTAGTTCCGTTAAGCATACAACTGTTTTGTATCAGGCGTATACCATGACTGTAATCCATATAGGTGTCAGCATGCACATTGGTCATAGGTTGTATATAGGTTCCATTTTGATAATACCATCCAAAAATAACCACTCGATTTGCCGTAGTATAAATATCGTTAGATATAATAACATCTTTTTTATCACCACTAACTAAACTCCCTAAAGGATTTGAAAAAGTTGCTCTTTGCTGCCCAACAATAGAATCGTGATGTGCAAAGTAGGGTACTGTACTCATTTGTGCGCCCGCCGACAATGGTTGTGGTGCCAGCTTTACAGCAGCAGCGCTCCATATATCGCCCACCATTTTACGCGTTGGCAAGGTTGTTCCGGTTAAATTACCAATTTTAGTTGCCAGCATGGGGCTCATAGGCATTAAAAAATAATCGGTATCGCAACCAATGGCTAAATAATCGGGTGCAACATAATAAGTAACGCTTTGTGTACTTCCGCTTATAGTTGCCGTTGATGTTACGGCGGTTAAGGTGCGATAAAAATTGGGGACATTTCCAGCAGAGACCTGAGTATAAATCATATTCTCCCGATTAGTTAAACTTAACGTAGCAGAAGCTATAGTAGCTTCAAACTGACTACCGCTAAGCGCAGTAACTTGCCTAGCCGGTAGGTTTAATGTTTGAGAAAAAACCGATGCCACTCCCACAAAAAGAAAAAAAATCAAAAAATTACACATGCCCTTAATTTTAAGGCTAAGATAGCAATTGCAACGTTAACAGCACCTTGTTTAAAAGTTAAAAGTTGTAGCCACAAAACAAAGGCTCTTATTTTTTAAACTTGAAAAATATTATGCACTATAAAAAAATCATAGCCGTTACCGTTTTATTTTTCTTGTTAATGCTTTCTCTTTTTTCTTGTGGAGAAAAAAAGAATGCTAATAGCGATAAAAAAATATTTCATTATAACGAGCTTGCCGGCATCAGCTCTTTAGATCCTGCAGCATCTAGAAACACAGAAAACATATGGGCTGTAAATCAGCTGTTTAATGGCCTGGTGCAAATGGACGACAAACTTGCTATTGAACCATGCATTGCTAAAAGCTGGGATATTAGTGAGGATGGAAAAATCTACACTTTTCATTTACGTAGCGATGTCTTTTTTCATAATCACGAATTATTTAAAAACGGAAAAGGCAGAAAAGTAAACGCACAGGATTTTGTTTACAGCTTTAACCGCTTGTTCGATCCTAAAGTATCTAGTGCCATGTCGTTGTTAGACAACATTGATAAATCACAAAAAGGAGGCTTCACTTCTCTCAACGACAGCACTTTTGTTATTTATCTGAAAGAAAATTTTTCTCCGTTTTTGGGAATCCTTACCATGAAATATTTTTCGGTAATTCCGCAAGAAATTGTAGCGCATTACAGAGAAGATTTTCGTAAAAACCCAATTGGTACGGGTCCGTTTAGTTTTAAAATGTGGCAAGAGGGCACGCAGCTTAATTTGATACGAAATGAATCTTACTTTGAAAAAGATGCCAATAACAATAAATTACCATACTTAGATGCTGTTACAATTTCGTTTATAAAAGACAAAGAAACTTCTTTCATGCAATTTATGAAAGGAGATTTGGATATGATATCAGGTATGGATGCCTTTAATCCAAGCGAAGTGCTAGATGACAAAGGAAAACTGAAACCTTTTTATAAAAAGAAATTTGCATTGCAAACCCAGCCTTATTTAGGAACAGATTATTTAGGCTTTTTAATTGATGATAAAGAACAATCGGTGAAAAATAGTCCAACTACAAATCGTGCTGTTCGTCGTGCTATAAATTATGCTATTGATAGAGAGAAAATTATAAAATACTTTCATAAAAATTTAGGCATTCCTGCCACAGCAGGTTTTATTCCTACGGCTTTGCCCTCTTATAATCCAAATGCAGTAAAAGGTTTTACCTATAACCCTGATAAGGCGCGCGATTTATTATTGGAAGCAGGTTACCCGGGCGGAAAGAATTTACCTGAGATATTTTTATTCTGCACTGAAACCTATACAGATATGTTTGAGTTTATACAATCTGAACTAGCCGAGAGTGGTATTAAAATAAAAATTATGGTTGAGAAACCAGCTGTATTAACACAAGCTATTGCCAATAACGAAATTCCTTTTTTTCGTAAATCGTGGATAGGCGATTATCCCGATGAAGAAAATTTTATGAGCCTGTTTTATTCAAAAAACTTTTCTCCTAAAGGGTTTAACTACACGCACTATAATAACCCTGTGTTTGATAAATGTTACGAGCAAGCGCGTAATTGTTTAAGCGATTCGATTAGAATCTCACTGTACCAAAAAATGGATCAGATGCTGATAGATGATGCGCCTATTGTGCCGCTGTATTATAGTGAAGTAGTTAGGTTGGTTAGCCATAAAATTAGCGCTCTAAACACGAATCCTATGAATCTGTTAAACTTAAAACAGGTTAAGAAAAATTAAGCAGCAGCCTTTTTTATTCTGGCTTTAACCAACACATTCAATAAAATTACTCCTAAAATTATAGATGCGCCTGCATAGAAATACCCTGTCATGTGTTCTGTTTCAGGCCAAATTAAAATAGCAAAAATAATTCCGTAAACTGTTTCTAAATTTACGGTAAGTGTTACCGTAAACGGACTTAACTTTTTAAGCAAGTTAGTGCTTGCCACAAACGGAAAGGCTGTGCCTACCACCGAAAAAACAGATAGAAAAAAGAAATCGGATGAAGAAACAATAAAGAACTCTTTATTAAATGCCCCCGTGTAAAATAAATATCCTGTAAGACAAATTAACCCCCCACTTAATTCATAAAAAGTAATCACCTCCGGACTTGTATCGCGTACCAACAAACCATTCCACACCGTAAACAATGAAGAAGTAAGTGCAGCTAACATGCCAAAAATGAAACCCATGTAATATTGTATCTCTACCGAAAATATCATGGCAATGGCGCAAATAATAAGCATGCCAAATAAAATTTCGTACCAGGCAATTTTACGTTTATAAAAAATAGGCTCTATAATAGAAGTAAATAATGCTCCGGTAGAAAAAGCCACCAACGTTACAGATACATTAGAAACCTTAATGGCATTATAAAAACAGCACCAATGCAGGGCAATTACCCCGCCAATAGAAAACAGTATCAGAAATTTTTTCTTACTTACTCGTAAATTAGTTTTTTGCGAAGAAAAATAAATAATAAGTGCTATTAGTGTAATTAAAATACGAAACCACACCAGTTGAAATGCCTGCATGGATATGGCTTTGCCAAATATAGGACTCCAGCCCCAAATAAAAACAATTAGGTGTAAGAGTAAATAATCTTTGCTGATGTTTTTGAAAACCACGTTGGCGAAATTAATGTAATTTTGAACTAAATACCATGCAGCAAGATTTTATTTACTTAGATTATAACGCCACAACCCCTGTTGACGAAAGGGTTATGCAAGAAATGCTACCTTATTTTACCACTCACTTTGGCAATGCAGCCAGCAAAACGCACGCCTTAGGTTGGCAGGCCGAAGCCGCTGTTGATAAAGCCAGAAAACAAATAGCCTCCTTTATTAATTGTGAAGAAGGGGAATTGGTTTTTACATCAGGTTCAACCGAAAGCTGTAACCTGGCTATTAAAGGCGTATTTGAAAAATATAAAATAAAAGGCAATCATATAATTACGGTTGCTACCGAACATAGAGCTGTTTTAGATACTTGTGCTGCGCTCGAAAAACAAGGTGTTGTTGTTACTTACCTTTCTGTATCGCCCGAAGGCTTGATAGATTTAGATGAATTAAAAAACTGCATCAATGATAAAACCATTTTGGTTTGTGTGATGCTAGCTAATAATGAAACAGGTGTTATTCAGCCTATAGAACAAATTGCAGAAATAGTGCATGCATATAATTCTATTTTATTTTGTGACGCTACACAAGCAGCCGGAAAAATGATGATTGATGTAAATGAATTAGGCGTTGATTTGCTCTGCTTATCTGCACATAAATTTTACGGACCAAAAGGCATAGGCGCTTTGTATGTTAGAAGGAAAAATCCGCGTGTTGTTTTACAAGCGCAAATAGATGGCGGAGGGCATGAACATGGTTTACGCTCAGGCACCTTAAACGTACCTGCTATTGTTGGTTTTGGAAAAGCTTGCGAGATTGCTCAAAGTGAAATTTGGGATAACAATACCAAACTATCTGCACTACGTGCTAAAATAGAACATCAGTTATTGGATATAGAGGGAGTACGCATTAATGGAAGCACTCGCTATCGTTTATATAATACAGCCAATATTTGTTTTAGCGGTATTAAGGCTGATGCACTTATTTCTAAAATAAATCATAAACTATGCGTGGCCGCAGGCTCTGCTTGTACATCAGCTTTAGCGCAACCATCGCATGTTTTAAGTGCCATGGGTTTAAGCGAAGCTGATTGTTATTCTTCTATTCGC
This sequence comes from uncultured Bacteroidota bacterium, assembly GCA_903923915.1. Lineage (GTDB taxonomy): Bacteria > Bacteroidota > Bacteroidia > B-17B0 > Aurantibacillaceae > PALSA-968. The sequence goes on along the minus strand of CAIXZI010000200.1, from coordinate 3,645 downwards.
TTTAGTTTAGGGAAATATAATACAGAGCAAGAAATTGAAACAACCATCTCTTTAATTAAAGAGATGGTTGAAAAACATTTTACTGTTTAGTTTATTCCCACTTTTTTCTTCTTTGATGGAGAAGCTTCTGCACTTTCAGCTTTATTTCTAAAAACTAATTTATTGTCAAACATATCTAATACAATTTCTTTATCTTTTTGTATCGTATCTGCTAATAATTGTTTAGATAATTCGTTAAGCACTTGTCGTTGAATGACACGTTTTACAGGGCGCGCACCAAATTGAGGATCAAAACCAAGTTGAGAAATCCATTCAATGGCTTCATCAGTTGCAGTCATTTTAATGTCCTGTGCCGCCATACTTTTTATTACACTTTGTAATTGTATGCGCACAATATCATTCATATAATGACGAGATAAAGGCTCGAACATAATTACTTCATCTATACGGTTTAAAAATTCCGGACGTATGGATTTTTTCAGTATTTCGAAAAGCTCAGTTTTTGTTTTTGCAATAACTTCATCACGGTTTGCATCATTTATCTTCTCAAAATTCTCCTGAATTAAATGAGAACCAATGTTAGACGTCATTATAATAATGGTGTTTTTAAAATTAACCATTCTACCTTTGTTGTCAGTCAAACGACCATCATCTAATACCTGCAATAAAATATTAAAGGTATCAGGATGTGCTTTTTCAATCTCATCTAATAATACTACGCTATAGGGTTTTCTTCTTACAGCTTCGGTTAATTGTCCGCCTTCTTCATAACCTACATATCCCGGAGGCGCACCAATTAATCTACTCACACTATGACGTTCCTGATATTCACTCATATCAATACGTGTCATTGCATTTTCATTGTTAAATAAAACTTCTGCCAACGCTTTTGCTAACTCTGTTTTACCAACTCCGGTTGTTCCTAAAAAAATGAAAGAACCAATAGGGCGCTTAGCATCTTGCAAACCTGCGCGACTACGGCGAACCGCATCAGCAATGCTCTCAATAGCTTCATCTTGTCCTATCACACGTTTATGCAACTCAGCTTCTAAGTGCAATAATTTTTCTTTATCGCTTTGCAACATTTTGGTTACTGGCACACCGGTCCATGCGCTTATAACACCTGCAATGTCTTCGCTGTCAACTTCTTCTTTTACAAGCTGACTACCACTGGCTTTTTCTGCCGCTAATTTTTCTTCGTACTCAACTAATTTTGCTTCTGAATCTTTAATTTTTCCATAACGTATTTCGGCCACTTTACCGTAATCGCCATTTTTTTCTGCAGTAGTAGCTTCTTGCTTAAACTGTTCAATATCTAATTTTAATTTTTGAACGGTTTCAATTAAATCTTTTTCACCCTGCCAACGTGCTGTTAATGCATTACGTTCGTCATTCAAGTCAGCTAACTCACGATTAAGCTCTTCTACTTTTTTAGTTTCACCCTCGCGCTTCATCGCCTCGCGCTCAATTTCAAGCTGCATAATTTTTCTATCAGCAGCATCTAATTCAATAGGTTTAGAATTTATTTGCATGCGCAATTTAGAAGCTGCTTCGTCAATTAAATCGATGGCTTTATCAGGAAGAAATCTATCAGAGATATAACGTTGTGATAATTCAACTGCAGCAATAATAGCTTCATCTTTTATGCGCACTTTATGATGTGCTTCGTATTTTTCTTTGATACCACGTAGGATAGAAATAGCATCTTCAGCCGAAGGTTCATCTACTAACACTTTTTGAAAACGACGTTCAAGTGCTTTGTCTTTTTCAATATACTTTTGATATTCGTTTAAAGTTGTTGCACCAATAGCACGAAGCTCTCCGCGAGCCAATGCAGGTTTTAAAATATTAGCAGCGTCCATGGCACCATCACCACTGGCGCCAGCACCAATTAAGGTATGTATCTCATCAATAAATAAAATGATATCGCCGTTAGCAGAAATAACTTCTTTTACAACGGCTTTTAAACGCTCTTCAAACTCACCTTTAAATTTAGCACCCGCAATAAGCGAACCCATATCTAAAGAAAAAATTTGTTTGCTTTTTAAATTTTCAGGCACATCGCCATCATTAATACGATGAGCTAAACCTTCTGCGATAGCGGTTTTACCAACACCTGGCTCACCAACTAAAATAGGGTTGTTTTTTGTGCGACGAGATAAGATTTGTAATACGCGACGAATTTCTTCATCTCTGCCAATTACCGGATCTAGCTTGCCTTTGCGTGCTTGCTCGTTTAAGTTGATGGCAAATTTATTTAATGAGTTATAGGTTTCCTCTTGCGACTGACTGGTAACGCGTTCTCCTTTTCTTAATTCTACAATTACAGATTTCAAATCTTTTTCAGTAACACCCAAATCTTTCATCATTTTAGAAACACTATCACCGCTTGCTAAAATACCCAACAATAAATGTTCTATAGACACAAACTCATCTTTAAATTCTTGTAAGTAACCTGTTGCTTTTGCAATAGTTTGGTTGGCGTTGTTTGATAAATAGGGCTGTCCGCCGCTTACTTTAGGATACGAGTTTACAATGCTATCTAAGGTTTTAGAGAATACTTGTTCGTTAATACCCAATTTTTTTAAGATAAATGGCGTAACACTTTCATCTACCTGAAGGATAGATTTTAAAATGTGTCCGTTTTCAATAGCTTGTTGTCCGTTCATAGTAGCCATTGTTACGGCTTGCTGAACGGCTTCTTGTGATTTTATAGTGAAGTTATTAAAGTTCATGTTTTATATTTTTGTTGTTGCTGTAAGTTGTCAAATTAAACTCCAAAGCCAAAATACAGAAATATTGGCGCATAAAGAACTGATATAAACGCCTATTTGACCTGATATATATCAGTTTACAGACTTTTTAGCAGATGTTGTGCTTGCGTTAGGGATTGTAGTGGAAAGCCTTTTGCGTAATCGCAAAAGCTTGCAACGTAAAGCCCGCCCTTTGTAACCAAAGGGAACGCCCAAATTACTTCTTATAAAAATTCATCTCGCCAACGTAAGCAGCCACTTTTTCGGGCATGAAACAGCTTACATCTTTTTTATCTAAGATAGCTTTGCGAATAAAGGAAGACGAAATTTCCATAACAGGAGCTTCGGTAATTATAATGTTTGGATGATTAATAAAATTACCTGCATGGCTTTGCTGACGCGGATAAACGTAGATAGTATGTTTATCTAAAATTTGCTCGTGGTTTTTCCATTTATGAAAATTTTGCAGGTTATCCATTCCCATAATAAGGCTGAAATTTTTCTTAGGATACTTTTCTTGTAAATGAACAAGTGTATTTATGGTATAAGATGGTTGCGAAAGTTTAAACTCAATATCGCTGGTTTTAAATTTTGAATGGTTTTCTACAGCCAGTTTCGCCATGTATAAACGGTGGTTTTGAGCCAACAGACTTTGTTTTTCTTTTAAAGGATTGTGAGGTGAAATAACAAACCAAACTTCATCTAAATCGGTAAAAGAAAGCATATAGTTTGCCAATGCCAAATGCCCAATGTGTATTGGATTAAATGAACCAAAAAACAAACCTGTTTTTTTCATTCACTAAAACTTTTTATTTTCATTAAAAGGTTTGGTGGCTTTTTGAATAGTGGTTAAAATATTTTTTGTTTTGTCGGCGCTACTTAATGTGTTGAT